>DVEF01000068.1 GCA_015295805.1 Geminocystis sp. M7585_C2015_104
CACTGGGGGCACTGTTGGGGGTGAATTTCTGTATGGTTGCAGTAGTGGCAGCGTAATAACTCCCTTGTACCTGACTGGGTGTAGTGGTAGGAAAGGGAGACATCACAGTGGGGACATTCCATCACATATCCACAACTACGACAAGAGACAAAAGTGCTATGACCTCTACGGGGGATAAACAGAATAGCCTGTTTGCCTTGGGGTTTGAGGAGGGAAAGCAATTGACGAAGACGGCGGCTGAAAATGGTGCGGTTGCCTTGTTTTAATTCCGTCCGCATATCGATGATTTCCACGGGGGGGAGAGGGCGTTTATGGATTCTCTCCGGGAGGGGGAGGTAGTGATAGGAGGGGTTAGGCTTAGTAGCCAGATGCCAGGTTTCTAGGGAGGGGGTAGCACTGCCTAGAATGAGGGGGCAATTTTCTAACTCGGCGCGCCATTTGGCTACTGTGACGGCATGGTAGTGGGGGGAAGGTTGTTGTTGTTTAAAGCTGGAATCATGTTCCTCGTCTATGATAATTATACCCAGGTGGGGGAGGGGGGCAAACACTGCACTTCTAGTGCCAACTACCACCATGGGTTGCCCAGTCAGCATTTGTCGCCAGGTGTCATATCTTTCTCCATCACTGAGGGCGCTATGATAGACACACACCCTGTCACCGAATCTTGCTCTAAATCTGTCTGTTAGTTGGGGGGTTAAACCGATTTCGGGCACCAATACTAAAGCGGATTTTTCGGCCGCCAGGATAGGGGCGATGGCTTGGAGGTAAATTTCTGTTTTGCCCGATCCAGTAACTCCATGTAATAATACGGTAGCGAAGGAATCCAGTTGGGAAATGTGGTGTAAAGCCCGTTGTTGTGCCGGTGTAAGTTGTTTAGGGGAGTCGGGGGTGGGGTTAGAATCCTTTAACAGACGCAGTGTTTCCCTTTCTTCTATTAAAACACATCCCTTGTCACAGAGGCTTTTAATGGCCGAGTCGCTGGGGAGATTACATAGACGTTTCAATTGGGCCAAGGGTAATTCCCCATGGTGATTCTTCAACACCCTTAGGACTTCTTTTTGTTGCCAGCTTAGGGAAACTCCTTCTTGTTCCCCCAAAAAGGTGACAATTTTGATATACTTGGGAGTGGCCCTAGCGGGGGGTTGGAGGTAGACTTCTAGCCATTTTTTTTTCACCAGTTGTTGAATGGCCTTGCGGGCATTGGCCACTTTCTGACAGACGAAACGGTAGCTATAATCCCCTTGTTTACTTTTTTGTAACAGCTTGACTACTTCCCATTCCTTGACGGAGCAAAAATCCTCTACATTGTCTTTAGGCAGATTATCCCATAATAATTTTACCCTTCTCTGGGCACGACCCAACAACTTGGGAGGCAGAGCGACTCTTACCACGTCCATCAAGTCTGCCAGATAGTATTGGGCGGTACGTTCCAACAGTTGCCAATAATGGGGGGGAAAAAAGCCAGTAGTGATGACTTCATCTATTGGCTTAATTTTGTCCAAATCCAAGTCTGCGGGGGGTTGAGAGGCAACCTTTACCACCACACCCCCAACTATAGACTCTCCAAAAGGCACAGTTACAATATCCCCGGGTTTTACTTCTGTATCAGCCTTCCCCCTATAGGTGTACAAACCCTCAGCATAGACACAGTCTACCAGTACCTGTAGCCACTGACCTAGGTTGCTATTCTCTGCTTTTGCTTTGGCTGAGTAACGGGAGGGGGATTCTGCTAATCTCATCTGCTAAACCGCCGCCACAGGTGGGGAATCAAAAATGTGCTTTCCCCATCTTATCCCATCCTGTTCTATATAGCCAAAGTTCTAGTAGAATCTTGACGACGACGGCGACTGCGGAAACGGGAGGAGGGGTGGTTGGATTTTTTGCGAAACTGACGGGCGTAGGCTTTATTCCTTTCCGCCTTTTCCTTTTTCTGGTTACGACGTTTAGCCATGATTCCACCTATTAATAAAAAAGTGTCGGCCAGTCTGCTATCTGTACCGACGGCATACTGTTTGCTCAAACAAAACTAGCTCAAACAAAACGGGCACTACCGAGGCTCTTCCACTAAACAACAACCCCCATAAGTAGGCGATTAGTAACGCTGTGAGAAACGCTCCCTGCGACTACGATTGTACGAGTCTTTCCCCTCCCGAGGTTTGGCCTTATTCACCCTTAATTCCCTTTTCATCCACTGTGCACCATCCAGGGCGTCAATGGCTTTAGCTTCCTGGGCATCATTTTCCATTTCCACGAAGGCAAAGCCTCTCATACGTCCAGTTTCCCTGTCGGTGGGGATGTAAACGCGATTTACCTTCCCATACTCGGAGAATACTTCTATCAAGTCTTCACTTGTTACCTCGTAGGGGAGGTTTCCTACATAAATAGACATAACCTATCCGAACTCTTCTGCTTAATTGAACTTGTTACTGTGGAGAGAAGACATCCGACGAGCCCAAATGCAATCCACCTGAGTGAAAACCCCGGGACTGAAGAGCTACTTCCTCACGACGTTCCTTCCCACCAGTCCAATTATAACATGTGGTTTTAATTTGTCAACAGGGGGAGGGAAGAGATTTGGGGTAGAATCGATTTTGTTTTTTGAAGGGAAACACCAGAGAAGATATGCGTCTGTTTGTCAGCACGGGGGAAGTTTCCGGGGATTTACAGGGGGGATTGTTGGTGAAATCTCTCTACCGGGTGGCGGAGCTCTTTAACATTTCTTTACAAGTAGAGGGACTGGGAGGAAGGAAAATGAGGGAAGCTGGGGCCAACGTACTCCATGATACCACTGCCATTGGCTCAGTGGGGCTATGGGAGTCTATTCCCTTTGTCTTGCCCACTTGGCGGGTACAACAAAAAGCAATAAGGTATTTACAAGCTAATCCCCCCTCTGCTATAATCCTAATAGATTATCTTGGCCCTAATCTGACCATTGCCACTTACCTGAAAAAGAGATACCCCCACATTCCCATTATCTGGTACATTGCCCCTCAGTTTTGGGTGTGGGCCCCTTTGGGAAGAGATGTGCAACAGCTGGTTAGGGTGACAGATAAACTCCTGGCTATTTTCCCAGCGGAGGCCCGGTTTTATAGGGGTTTGGGGTTGGATGTGACTTATGTGGGACACCCGTTAGTAGACTATCTTTCCAACCCCCCCAGCCGGGAAGATGCCAGGGCTAGGTTGGGAATTACTGATGAGGAGAAGACTATTGTTCTTTTGCCTGCCTCTCGTAGACAGGAGTTGCACTATCTTTTGCCTGTGATATTGAGTGCTTCTAAAATAATACAGAAGGAAATACCAAAAAGTCGTTTTTATCTACCTATATCCCTTCCCGAATACAAGGCTACCATTGAAGCGATGGTGAGAAGGTATCAGTTGGATGTGACTTTATGGGAGGGAGACAGTCTGGAGGTATTGGCGGCGGCGGATTTAGCTATAACTAAGTCTGGTACGGTAAATCTGGAATTGGCTTTGCTGAAAATACCCCAGGTTGTCATTTACAGAGTTAATCCGCTGACTATGTGGATTGCCCGAAATCTCCTCAGTTTTAAAATACCCTTCATGTCGCCAGTAAATCTTGTAGCTGAAAGGGAAGTGGTGCCGGAGTTTTTACAAGAAAGGGCTACAGTGGACAACATTTTATGGCAAGCTAGGGAATTGCTGTTTGACTCTACTCGTCGCACCCAGGTGATGCAGGGCTATCATGTAGTAAGGGATGCCTTGAAAAATGACAAAGGGGATGTGTGTGAGCAAGCGGCTATAGAGATTCTCCGTTATTTGGGGTGATTCCAGTTAGGATTCTTAGGGGGTTTTATCTGCTTTTTTTCTCCTACTTAAACTTTCAAGTTTCTTCGCCATTTTTTCATTTTGTGGGGGGGTTTTATGTTTTTTGTTGTTACCTTCTTTTGGGGGGCTTTCTGTAATGCCATGACTGATTCCCAAAACCCAGTGGCGACGAAAATAACGAAATAATGACGATTCTTCCAATGGCAAATAAATGGGTCTACCATGGGGACAAGTGTGGGGGTTTTTAGTTTTAATCCAGTCGTCTACTATTTGTTGCATTTGTTTTAAAGACAGTTTTTGCCCGTTGCGAATTGCTGTGCGACATGCTACTGCCCTAATGGCATAATCCAAATCTCCCCCCTGACTCAATTCCAATAATGCTTCCTCCCAGTCTTGTCTGTTTAATAGGGCTTTTGGTATGCTTCTTACTGCCCATAAATTGGGGCCAAAATTTTCTACTTCTAAGCCTATATTTTCTAACTGTTCCACCTGTTTCTCTTGTAAATTGCCCAAAATAATTGGAGTTTCTAATGGCACTATCTCCCAGTTATCTTTTAATTGTTCGTACAATACTCTTTCATGGGCAATATGTTGTTCAATCAGCCAAATTCCTTCTTCATATTCTGCTACTATATAGGTGTTTCTTACCTGGGCAACTGCCTTCAATTTTATCAGCCCTTTTGTCTCCTTGTCTGTTTTTTTTTCTTCCTCTTTGGATTCCCCTCCTCCAAGATTATAACTGACTTTATTCTCGGCAAGTTTTAATATGCTGTCCTCCAGTTTTTTGTTAAAATACCTCTGGGAAATGTTGTTTGGTGAAAGTCTAAAAACTTCGGCTAGGGAATCTTGGATTATCTGTTGCCAAAAGGATATGTTATCTAGATAAATTTCCGCTTTAGCTGGGTGACGATTCCAATCAATTTGCTGAGGGGGAATTCTTAAATCCACAAAAGCTACTGGAAATCTATCCCTTTCTAGGGTATGGTGATAGCTGTTGTAAATTGCTGTCTCCAATTCTGGACATCTTACCACTCTGCCGTTAATGCCAATTTTAATCCAATCTGGCCGTGGACGAGACAGTCTGTCTGGCAAGCCGGCAACTAGTTTTAATTGGGAAAAGCACTTTCCATCCGGCAAATGGATGATTTTTTCTAAAAATTGCAAGTCGGAATCTCTAAAGGAGGAGACTAGTTGTGGGAATATTTTTTTTGGGGAATCACTACTACTAACAGCTAAAACTAGACGCCCATCTACTAACAATTGCCAGGTGACATGGGGATGACACAAGGCGAATTCTCCCAACAGGATTTGGATTTTTTTCAACTGTTTTTTGAAGGGAGGACTAACCTGTCTTCTAACGGGGGTATTGGCAAACAAATCACTAACTGTTACAATAGTGCCCAGAGCCATGGGATGGGGGTGGGATTGTACGATTTTACCCTTTTCCGCTTTGATTGCCCAGCCGTTGCTGTCTTTGATTCTACTGGCGATGGTAATGGTGGAAAATTGGGCTATACTGTGTAAAGCCTCACCCCTAAATCCCAGGGTATGAATATTACTTAAATCGGCGGCTTGAAAAATTTTACTGGTGGTGTGAGGTTGGATGGTTAATGGCAAGTCTTCTTCTGCTATTCCCTCACCATTGTCTGCCACTTGTACACTCCATGATTGTGGATAAAGGGAGACTACTATCCTATTAGCCTTTGCATCTAGGCTATTTTCCACTAATTCCCTGACAACTGCAGTGAGAGAGTCAATCACCTCACCGGCGGCAATTAGTTTAATTACATTGTCAGGTAGTTTTTTTATTTTCATCACTCCTTTTTGCCCCTACCCCTATTTTGGTTGTTAATTTTTCTGGGTGTAATAGCAATTCCGTTGCCTGTTGACGGGGGATGGGGGGGGAGAATAAATATCCCTGTGCGTATTCGCATTGGAGTTGTTTTAGTCTTAGGAGACTTCCCCCATTTTCACACCCCTCTGCCACTACCTTTATCCCTAATTTATGGGCTAGTAGGATAATAATTTCCACTAAGTCTGCCTTTTTCTGTTGGCTGTCACTTTGGATAATAAAACTTCTATCTATTTTAAGATAATCTACGGGAAGCTGATGCAAATAACCTAAAGAGGAATAACCGGTGCCAAAATCATCAAGACTTATTTGTATTTTCTTACTCCTCAGATTTTGAATGATGTGGAGAGTTAGAGATAAATTCTGGATTAGGGCGGTTTCGGTAATTTCTAGTTTTATTTTTTCGGGATTAATTCCGGTTTTTGTGATAACAGATTCTATGTCTTCTATAAGGGCGGGATGAGAAAGTTGGCAGGCAGATAAATTGACGCTAACACCAACGGGAAAACCATATTCCCTTTGCCAAATTACTTGTTGTTGGCAGGCTTGTTCGAGAATCCATAAACCCACTTGTGTAATTAATCCAGACTCTTCTAAGCAGGGTATGAATTGCAGGGGTGGAATCAATCCCTTAGTGGGATGTTGCCAACGAATTAACACCTCAAAACTGTCAATGTGATAGTCTGTTAAATCAACAATCGGCTGATAGTAGAGGGTGAATTGTTTTTCCTCAATGGCCCTCCTTAAATCCATTTCCCACTGCAACCTTTTTCGGGTGGCTTCTCTAAGAGATTGTTCAAAAATATAATACTGGTTTTCCCCTTTCTGTTTTGCCTTATGTAAAGCCGTATCAGCATCTCTAAAAACCTCTAATTCCGCCTGATGAAAATAGTGACTATTAGCCAATACAATCCCCAGATTGCAGTTAACAAAAATGTCATATTCATCTACCTTGATGGGATGGCGAAAACTAGAAAGAATACATTGGACAAAACGGATGACTCTAGATGGCTCGGGTATTTCTTCTAGGAGGATATAAAAATTATCAGCCGCCATCCTTGCTACCATTCCTTTCTCCCCCACCAAGTGGGAAAGATGTTGGCCTATTTTTTGTAAAAGTTTATCTCCAATTTCATAGCCAAAGGAGTTATTAATAAGACTAAAACCGCTGAAATTGAACTGAATTAGAGCAAACTCTTCCTCATTGTCAAGACATTTTTTAATTTTCCTTCCCAAGGCGACACGACTAGGTAACCCAGTTAAACTGTCTGAGAAAATCATTTTTTCCAACTCGGCAGTGCTTTGTCTAACTTTTTCCTCTAAAATGGAATTAACCTGTTGTAACTGACGATAAAGACTACAAATGGTTAAATGGTTTTTAACCCTAGCCCTAACAATATGAGGATTTATGGGTTTAGTAAGATAATCTACGGCTCCAATTTCTAGGCCCTTCATTTCTTCATCACTTTCCGCCAATGCCGTCAAAAAAATAATAGGAATATCCCTTGTGGCCCTGTCGCTTTTCAATTGCCGGCAAACCTCATAGCCATCAATGTCAGGTAGGAGGATGTCTAGGATAATCAAGTCCGGGGCAGGGTCTTTTTTTGCCAAATCTATAGCCTTTTTTCCGGTAGTTGCGGCAACAATCTGATAATTTTCTCCCAAAACTTCCATTAGCAAATGTATATTTTCCGGCTGATCGTCGACAATTAATATTCTCTGTTTTCCACCAACAACCATTTATTTTTCCTCTTGGCTATCTTCTCCTAATAATAAATGTTACTCCACTGGCCACAATCTTAACTAAAATCCTCATGGATGATAATAATTTTCCAATGGGCAATGGAGTCATTTTGTAGTTTTTTTTAACTGTGTTGCAAAAGTTTTTAAAACCCCCGTTTATAATCCTAACTAATTTTAGCCTCCCCAATGATAATTTTTGTAAAAGTTAAATGTAATAAAAATTTACAGTTTCCCCCCTTAAAAATCCCCCCGGGGGGCATCTAAAAATCAATTATTCGCGGTAGTATAGAGTAGAATGGGGCCCTTGTGGCGTGCAAAACAATAACCTTACTTTTCCAACAGTTGTTTGGCGGCGGCGAGGATGTCCTCTTTGAAATCCTGTAGGTCCTTGCGGTTTTCCAGGTAAAGGGAAAGGGCCTCTAGAGGGGTAAGGGTATTACCTGTGCCCAATTCTGGCAGTCTTGTCCTGTCCAACAGGGAGACGGATTCGGCCTTGATGGTATAACAATGGGCGGCCGATAGAGCAAGATGAAGGGCCTTTGTATCAATGGAATCCATTTGTTCGGGGCGAATACGGTAAATCACCCGCACCACCGCATCGCGAATATTCTTCTTGGCGATGGCAGAAAGAAGAGTCTGTTGGGGACTATTGCTAGTGGTTAAGTCTAGTTCAATGGTAACAAAGGGGCGGGCCGGTAGGGGGCGAAACTCCCAATGGACTTGGTTTTTACCCTGGATGTGGACAAGGACAAAGCCTTTTTCTTCATTCTCCTCGGAGAAATCCACCCTTTCGATGCTGCCCGAGTAAACCACTGGGGGGTTGTTTTGGGGATTGAGGTTTTGGTGTTTGTGGACATGACCTAAGGCCACATAGTCAAATTCGGGACGGATGAGGAGGGAAAGGGGCATATAAAAGCCCTTGCCCACTGACAAAAATCTTTCCGCACCCAGACTAGCCCTCTCCGCCATCAGATGTGCCAAGAGGATGGTGGGAAGCTGGGGCTGTAGCTTACGTATTTCTGCTTCCAGAATAACTTGGACTTTCTGGAGGAATAGCCTTTCGATTTCGGCCATGGTTGCCTTCCCTGTTTCCTCTTTAGTGAGAAGGAGTTTAGGGGTTAGCCAGGGAAGGGTGACAACTTGAACCGGGCCTGACTTGGTGCGGATGGTGTAAGTGGCAATTTTCTCTGCCACAATGAAATTGGGCACCCCCAGGGTGTTGTAGATGGTAAGACTGGCGCCACCTAGGCCGTCATGGGAGTGTTGATCGTGATTGCCCACCAAAAAGATAGTGGGAATGTGAGCTTCTGCCAGACGACGAAACTGGGAGGCAAAGGCGGATTGGATGTAGGGGGGAGGGGTGCTGTTGGGGAAGGCATCGCCAGCAAACAAGACTAAGTCTACCCCTTCCCGAATGGCCTCGTCAATACAGATACTCAAACAACGGAGAAAATCCTCCAGTCTGGTGTTTCTGCCAGTTTCTGGATTGATTTTCCCGTGGTTGAAACTACTACCTAGATGGATGTCGCTGAGGTGGAGAATTTTCATGACGGTGGCTTAGACTCTACCCCTCAACATCATGGCCATCTCGTTGCGGGCGGGGGAGTGTTGTAGGGCAGTTTCTTCGGTAATACGCCCTTCCTGATATAGGTTAAACAGGGACTTATTCATGGTGATCATACCATCAAACTCCCCTTCTTCCATCAAGCGGGTAATCTCCTCATATTTGCCGTTGAGGATGTAGTCTTTAACGGTTTCAGTGTTGATGAGGATGTCATGATATGCAGCCCGTTTCCCATCGGTAGTACGACACAGTCCCTGGGATATAATACATACTAGGGATTCGGCAATGGCCGAGCGGATGGCAGGTTGCTCTTCGGCGCTGTAGAGGGTAAAAATACGCTCAAGAGTCTTAACAGCACTATTGGTGTGGAGTGTGCCCATTACCAAGTGGCCAGTTTGTGCGGCTTTGAGGGCGGTATTCATGGTTTCCTTGTCCCGCATTTCCCCCACCAGGATTATATCAGGGTCTTCCCGTAGGGCGGCCTTAAGGGCATTTTCAAACTTGAGGGTATGCATGCCCACTTCTCTTTGTTTTATGAGGGATTTGCGGCTCTGGTGGACGAACTCGATGGGGTCTTCAATGGTGATAATATGTTTAGCATGCTCACTGTTGATATAATCAATCATGGCTGCCAGGGTGGTGGATTTTCCGCTTCCCGTAGGCCCCGTTACTAGAATCAACCCCTTGTGCGCATCACACACGTCTTTAAACACTGGCGGCAGACGTAGTTCTTCCAGGGTTAGAATGCGCAAAGGTATCAATCGTAATACCATGGCCGGGCCCCTGAGGCTGTCAAAGACATTAATACGCACCCTAGCAAAGTCGTACTGGGTGGCCCCATCGAATTCTAACTCTTTCTTGAATTTTTGGATATCCTCCTCCCGCATTATTTCCCGCAACCAGCTCATGAATGTATTATGGTCAATTTCAGGATACTGGTCCAGGGTGATAATTTCGCCACGATCGCGCATTCTAGGCAATTCCCCTACCCCTAGGTGGATATCAGAATAGCCCTTGTCGAAGGCCAGTTTTACTAAATCCCTCAGGGGGGGTTGTCCTGGAGCCCGTCCTGGTGGGGGGGATGTAACACGTACTCCCGCCACCCCGACTACACCCGCCCCTCCTCTCAGAGTCCCCTTGGCTATGGTGGCCTCCTCTAATACGTCTGTACTACCAGAACGAGCAGACGGACGAGGGGCAACAGGTGGGGGTGGTGGAGGGGGTGTGGGCCGTGAAGGGATGTGAGGGGGGGCTTGTCCTCCCCGAGTGGGTGGAGGCGGCGGAGGTGGGGTTTTTTTGCTAGGAGGCATCAATTCTGGTGATGTTATTTGGGTTTGTTCGCTGTCAAAATAGTCGTCTAGGTCGGAGGTGTCGAATTCAAGGGGGGAGGGATTGGTACTGTTATCCCCCCCTTTGCCACTTACTCTAGTTTCTTCTTTCCCCAATGGGGGTGGTGGCGGAGGCACTTTTGCTGGGAAGGGGAGAGGTTTTTTCTTGGGTTGGTCTCCAGATTGAGTCATGGCCTATTCCCTGTTATAATCTCTATACCCTAATTATTCCATTCTAATTTTTAATCCTAGAGTTTTTGTGGTGGCAGGCGGGAATAATAGTCTCCAACCAGTCTTTAATCTGTCGGTAAAGAGTTTCATACCCTCTGCTGTTGGGGTGTAAACCGTCGGCAGACATCTGGGATTGACGCCAATAATCCCCCTTACTCATCCAGAGGTCGAATATGTCTAGGTAGGGGATGTTTCTTTGTTCACAAGCTCGTTTGCAGATCTCTTTATACCGGTACTGGTCTGTCAGGTTAAAATAGAGACAGTCAAACAATGGCATCTTAGACTCATCCACTGGCACCATCCCCACAAACATAACCGGTGCTAGTTCCACTGCTACTTCTAGCAGTTCGTTGATGTCTGTGGTAAACTGTTGATGGCTGGTTTGGTTTCTGCCCTGTTTATGCCCAAGGCGGGGGGTGTCGTTTACCCCTACACAGAGGAGAATCAAGTCGGGCAGTCTGTTTCTTACTTCCCCCCGGCAGGCGAATTCCTGAGGTAGACGTTGTTTTACTCTAGCTACGGTATCCCCCCTCACTCCCAGATTGTATAATACATGGCCACCTTCTTCCCCCATCCAATCACGACGCAGTCTTTCTACCCATCCTCCCCCCTCACAATCCCCGTAACCGTATACCAGACTGTCACCAATGGCAATTACTCTTAGGGGTTGGGCTACTTTGTAACTGAAGGCAAGTTTACTGGGATTGATTAAAACCCGCATATTGGTCAAAACAAGCAAGCCAGGGTAATTATACTAAAGCTTTGTGCTCTTTTTCCACTTCCAGAAGGCCCCGGACACAAAATTGGTTAAACTATGGGCAATAATAGGCACAAGGAGATTATCGGTAAGATAAACACTATAACCCAAAAGAAAGCCAACGAGGGTCGCCCACACTACATAATGCCAATTGGCTGCCTCACTCCAGTGGAGAATACCAAAAAATACGCTAGATATTACCAAAGCTAGCCAGTCATAACCCAACCCGGGAATCATTATGCCCCTAAATAACAACTCCTCACTCACTCCCGGTAGTATCCCCAGCCAAAACAAGTCTGGGAATGTCAAGGGGGTGATAATCAATTCCAGATACTTCTTGGCACAAAGACGATACCCTTCCCACACATACGCCAGGATGACACTGGCTGTTAGTATTATAAACCCTAAAATTATCCCCGCCCCCAGAGCAGATAATGTTGGTTTCAATGGTATCCTCTCCACTTCCCCTAGTCTCTGCCATATTTCGGCTACCAGCAGGAGAATCAAGGCGGTTATTGCCATCAGGATGAGTATTTGAGTGCGACTAAAGGGTTGGGAATTGAATGGATGGTTGTCCATTTAATGTATGTCGTATTTTAGCCCTTATCCTAATATTAACTCCCCTCAGCTGGGAGTTTGATAAATTAATGTAATGGAATTCACAAGGGCATCAGTGCCTGTTTTTGATTGTATTCCACTTGAGTTGAGAAAATCTAGTCATCGGCATGTTGGCATTAGACCCTCAATTGAAGGAAAAATTGGCCAAGCCGCTGAAAATAGGGAATCTGACAATTAATAGTCGTGTGTTTCAGTCTCCCCTGTCAGGAGTTACAGATTTGGTTTTCCGTCGGCTGGTAAGACGATACGCGCCCCATTCTATGATTTATACGGAGATGGTAAGTGCCAAGGAAGTCCACCATCTGGCAGAGATTCCTAGAATAATGGAAATAGCACCAGATGAGCAACCTATTAGCATCCAGCTGTTTGACAGTCGCCCGGATTTTATGGCTGCGGCAGCCGTAAAGGCGGCAAAAGAGGGCGCTCAAACTATTGACATAAACATGGGTTGCCCAGTGAACAAGATTACTAAAAAAGGAGGGGGTTGTCAACTGTTAAGGCAGCCGGAAGTGGCAGAAGCCATTGTCAAGGCGGTAAAAAAGGCAGTAGATGTGCCGGTTACGGTGAAGACTCGTATTGGTTGGAGTGATGAGGAGATTAATATTCTCGACTTTGCCAGAAGGATGGAGGATGCCGGTGCGGATATGATTACTATTCATGGACGTACTAGACAACAGGGTTACAGTGGCAAAGCAAGGTGGGATATTATTGCCCAGGTTAAGGAGAAATTGTCTATTCCTGTTATCGCCAATGGGGATATTTTCTCTGTCGAGGCGGCCATCTCTTGTCTGCAAGTAACTAATGCCGACGGGGTTATGTGTTCGCGGGGCACATTGGGTTATCCTTTTTTAGTGGGGGAGATTGACTATTTCTTCCGCACCGGCAAATTGTTACCATCCCCCACTGTTAAGGAAAGATTACAATGTGCTAAGGACCATCTAAGGGGATTATGGGAATACAAGGGGCAAAGGGGGATACTTCAGGCTCGTAAACACTTAGCCTGGTATTGTGAGGGATTTCCTGGTGCGAGTCAATGGCGGGATAGACTATCTCGTGTCAATTCTTTAGAGGAGGGATTGTCTTTGTTGGATGCCTTGATAGAATCTCTCTCCTCCTCTTCCGTTGCGCCTTTAACTCAAGGCGGCTATGAGTTTATTTCTGGCGGTGTTTAAAGCCTCTTCCACTTTGGTAGTATCCCTGCCACCGGCCTGTGCTAAATTGGGTTTGCCTCCCCCACCGCCACCACAAATTTTGGCAATCTCCCCAATGAATTTGCCCGCTTGCATTTTTCTTTCTTTGTAAATTTTTGGACTAAATGCTGCTACGAAATTGACCTTATTCTCCTCTGGGGTAGAAGCTAAAATAATCGCACCTTCTCCCACTTTTTCTAATAACCTTTGGGCGGCATTTTGGAGAGCCTTAGCCTCCAGTTGACCCATATTTGCCACTAAAATCTTAAATTCTCCCACCGATTCCGCCTGGTTGATTAAGTTTTCCGACTTGAGTAGGGCTAGTTCGGTTTTTACTCTTTCTAACTCTTTTTGGGTGGTTTTTAACTCTTCTTGTAACTGGTAAATGCGCCCAGTAATCTCCTCGGGTTTAGCCTTAAAATGCTCACATAATTCCTTGACAATGTCATCCCGAAGGCGTAAATAATCCAAAACGGCAGCACCAGCTACCGCCTCAATCCTCCTAATACCAGCGGCAATTCCAGTGGAGGAGATGATTTTAAACAAGCCGATTTCAGCAGTATTGTTTACATGAGTACCACCACATAATTCCATGGAAACACCAGGAATGTCTATCACCCTGACTATCTCCCCATACTTTTCACCAAACATGGCAATTGCCCCTTTTCGTCTTGCCTCCGCCAAGGGCATAATCTCTACATGGGTTTTATGAGCCTCTGCTATCCAGGTGTTGATTAAATCTTCTATCTGTTGCAGTTGAGAGGGAGTAAGAGGTTGATTACAGTTAAAGTCAAAACGTAACCTGTCATGGGATACTAATGAGCCAGCCTGGGAGATAGACTCGTCTACCACCCTCTTCAAGGCTGCCTGTAACAGGTGGGTGGCAGTATGGTGTGCCCTCAGACGATTACGATAAGATTTATCAATAGTAGCGGTAACTGTTTGCCCTACGGAGACTTTGCCCCTTTCCACAACGCCATAGTGGACAAAAAATCCGGATTCCTTTTGGACATCATGGATAGAGATTAACAGGTTATCCCCAGCTATATAACCCTTGTCAGCAATTTGTCCACCGGATTCGGCATAAAAGGGAGTCTTATCTAAGATTATCTGAATGGAGGTGCCAGCTGTGGCTTCTTGTACAATCTTCCCGTCTACTAATAGGGCCTCAATTTTACCGTCTGCCTGATATTGTTGATAGCCCAAAAACTCGGTAGGATGGATATGTTCAGCCAGTTTGTCAATACTGCCCTGTACAGTCAAATCAATGGTTTCATGGGCGGCTTTTGCCCTTTGTCTTTGAGCCTCCATTTCCCTTTCAAAACCAGTTACATCCACAGTTAATCCCCTTTCTGCGGCAATTTCCTGTGTCAACTCCAAGGGGAAGCCGTAGGTGTCATACAAGACAAAGGCATCCTCGCCGGAAATGACTGTTTCTCCCCTCCCTTCCAACTTCTCGATAATCTCTTCTAACAGTCTTTCGCCTCTTTCTAGGGTAACCAGGAAGGCAGACTCTTCCCTTTCTAACTCGCTTTTGATTATCTTTTCCCTCTCCCTGGTGTTGGGGTAGGTGTCTTCTGCCAGACTAATAGCTACCTCCGCCAGGGGGGTGAGAAAATTGCCTTCTATGCCTATCAGACGCCCATGACGCACCATCCTCCTAATTAGCCTTCTCAACACATATCCCCTACCAATATTAGATGCCGAGATGCCGTCTGCAATCATGTGTACCACAGCCCGACAATGATCACCGATAACCTTAAGGGAGACTTTCGTCTTCTCATCGGCATCTTGGTAGTCAATGTTGGCAAGAGAGGCGGCAGTCTTGACAATGGGGAAAATCAAGTCCGTTTCGTAGTTGTTGGCAACACCCTGTAATATTTGCGCCATCCTTTCTAACCCCATGCCAGTGTCGATATTCTTGTTTTGTAGGGGGGAAAGATTCCCCTCCGCATCCCGGTTGTATTCCATGAACACCAGGTTGTAGAATTCGATGAAGCGGCTGGAGTCTCCCAAATCGATATTATCTAGCCCAAGTTCTGGCTTAAAGTCATAGTATAACTCGGAACAGGGGCCACAAGGGCCAGTAACACCGGCTGTCCAAAAATTGTCTTCCTCCCCCATGGGGATTATCTTCTTCTCAGGAAGGCCAACCCTATCCCGCCAAATGGCAAAAGCCTCATCGTCTTCCCTAAATACGCTGACGACAATCCTTTCCGGTGGCAGTTGATACACCTGTGTGGTCAATTCCCATGCCCAAACAATGGCCTCTTCCTTAAAATAATCCCCAAAGCTGAAATTACCCAACATCTCGAAGAAGGTATGGTGTCTGGCAGTGCGCCCTACATTTTCTATATCGTTGGTACGAACACATTTTTGGGCTGTTGTAACACGGGGATATTCCGGCTGTTGTTGTCCCAAGAAAATGGGCTTAAAGGGTAGCATTCCCGCTATTGTGAGCAAAACAGTGGGATCCTCCGGCACTAATGAAGCACTAGGTAGGATTTTGTGTCCTTTTTCTGCAAAAAAGCCCAAGAACTTCTCTCTAATCTCTTTACCACTCAGAAAAGGAGGTTTTTTGCTCATAGATTATCACCGATAGTCACTTATATGCTATTATCCCTCACAAGGAGGGACTATTAGCTAGCTATCCTATTGCCCAGCCAATGCCATAGTGGTGGAAAAGAAGACTGTTAGTTATAGTTATCCCCTCACCTAGCCTAGGTCATAATGATAATAAGGAAGACTAGCAGCTATCCTGTTGCCTAGCCGAGGATAGTAATGTTATAATTGACCCCTGTTGTTTTAGGCACGGCAACAAAGACAAGCCTCATTAAACATGATGACAAAAAAACGTGTCTTGTCGGGGGTACAACCAACAGGGAATCTCCACATAGGCAATTATCTAGGGGCAATTCGTAACTGGGTGGAGATACAGAAAAACTACGAGAACTATTTCTGTGTAGTAGACCTACATGCCATCACAGTACCCTATAATCGAGACACGTTGGCGGAAAACACCTATACCATTGCTGGCTTATATCTGGCCTGTGGTATAGACCCAAATTATTCTACCATTTTTGTGCAGTCCCATGTGAAGGCCCACACGGAGTTAACTTGGATACTCAACTGCATCACTCCTATCAACTGGCTAGAGGGGATGATTCAGTTTAAGGAGAAGGCTATCAAACAAGGGGAAAACGTGAGTGTGGGATTGTTAGACTACCCCGTGTTGATGGCGGCAGACATTCTATTATACGATGCCGATGAGGTGCCAGTAGGGGAAGATCAAAAACAACACTTGGAACTAACACGGGATATTGCCATCCGCGTCAATAACCTGTTTGGCAGTAAAGACAATCCTATATTTAAAGTACCAGAACCTCTCATCAGAAAGGAAGGAGCCAGAGTAATGAGTCTTACCGATGGCACCAAAAAAATGTCCAAATCCGATCCCTCTGACTACAGTCGTATTAACTTGTTGGACAGCCCTGACGAGATTAGACGGAAAATCAAACGTTGTAAGACTGATTCCATTATGGGGTTGAGTTTTGCGGAGGACAGGCCAGAATGTAACAATTTGTTAAGTTTATATGCCATATTCAGTGGCAAAAGCAGGGAGGAGGTGGCGGCAGAATGTGCTAATATGGGATGGGGACAATTTAAACCCCTGTTAGCCGATGCCATTATAGCCTCCCTAGAGCCCATTCAAAAAAGATATAAGGAAATAATGAAGGATAGGGGGTATCTACACAAGTTACTGCAAGAGGGGAGGGAAAAAGCAGAAGCAGTGGCCAATGCCACCTTAAACAGAGTTAAGTCTGCCTTTGGTTTTTTGCCTCCGCCATGAAGGGGTGTTAGTAGATGAGTAGTAGATTTCAACAAGCCATCGCCAGGAAAGACTTTCTCATCACCGCGGAAATAACCCCGCCAAAGGGAGGCAATCCCCAGAGAATGCTCGAGGTGGCCGAATTGTTGAAAAATAGAGTACATGGCGTCAATATTACTGATGGCAGTCGTGCCGTTCTTAGAATGTCCTCCATAGCCGCCTGTGTGTTATTATTACAACGGGGGATTGAGCCCATTTGTCAGATTACCGGCCGAGACCGTAATGCTATTGCCATACAAGCAGATTTAATGGGCGCCTACAGTCTGGGCATTAGAAATATTTTAGCCCTAACTGGGGATCCCATAAAGGTAGGAGACCATCCCAATTCCAGGGCGGTATTTGAGCTAGAATCTGTGCGAATATTGAAACTAATCAACGAGCATTTAAACAAGGGTTTTGATATTAATAATAATCCCCTTCCCGACGGCAAATTGGACTTGTTTACAGGGGCGGCTGTCGACCCACAGTCCAAAAGCTGGTCGGGTCTACAAAGACGTTTTGAAAGGAAAATTAATGCTGGCGCCAAGTTTTTCCAGAGTCAATTGATTACAGACTTTGATAAATTGGAACGCTTCATGAATGAGATAGCCTCGGGTTGTGGCCGGCCTATTTTGGCTGGTATTTTTCTCTTAAAAAGCGCCAAAAATGCTATTTTTATTAACAAAAATGTACCTGGGGTAGAGATACCAGAAACGATAATAAAGCGGCTACAGAAGGCGGAAAACCAGTTAGAAGAGGGCATGAAGATAGCGGCGGAACAGATAAAAATGGCTCGGCAGATATGTCAGGGAGTGCATATAATGGCCGTCAAAAAAGAGGAATTAATCCCTAGAATATTGGATCTGGCGGGAGTTAAACCAATAGAAAATAATGGCCAAGGGCTGAGAATATAAATTAAATTAAATAGTAGAATATACAAAGGGCGGTAAAACAGTAGCAAAAGGGGAGAAAGGAATAATTATGTTTAACTGGTTTCGTCGGAAAAAAGAGGGGGAACAAAAAGTCGAACAAGCAAAAATAACCCCAGAAGGAGAATCAGAAGAATTGGAAAAGAAGGCAGAATCAGAAGAGGAAATTGCTTGGTCAAAACAAGTATTAGCGGGGGAAGGAAAAAAACTAGAAGAGGTAGACGAGGAGGAAATAACCTGGCTAGCTAAACTACGTCGGGGGTTGGACAAAACTAGACGACAAATTGTAAATCAACTGAAATCTGTAATAGGACAAGGCCCTTTAGACCAAAATGCCATCAGCCAGATAGAAGAGATGCTCTATAGTGCGGATGTAGGATATGAGGCTACGGAAGAGATAATCAGGGCGTTGGAGGCGAAAGTAAAACAGGAGGCGCTGCCAACAACAGAGGCAATGGGTTGTCTTAAAGAGATATTAAGACAAATCCTAGACGCCCCCATAAAGGGGGAATTCGCCCCACAGGAGGGAAAATTAAACATCTGGTTGTTGACGGGGGTCAACGGGGTAGGCAAGACTACTACCATTGGTAAATTGGCCCATTTAGCTCAAAAATCTGGTTATAAATGCCTCATTGCCGCAGCAGACACCTTTCGGGCGGCTGCCGTTGAACAGGTGAAGATTTGGGGGGAAAGAACCAATACAACTGTAATTGCTAATACTGCTAAAAATACCGATCCAGCGGCGGTAGTGTTTGATGCCATCAATGCAGCCATAGCCAGACAGGTAGACATTCTCTTGATAGACACTGCCGGCAGACTGCAAAACAAGAAGAATTTGATGGAGGAGTTAGCCAAAATTCGTCGAGTCATTGACAAAAAAGCCCCAGACGCCCATGTGGAATCCCTCCTGGTACTGGATGCCACCCTTGGACAAAACGGCTTGAGACAGGCTCAGGTATTTTCACAAGTTGCCCAACTTACAGGAGTAATTATAACCAAGTTGGATGGGACTGCCAAGGGCGGGGTAGCCTTTGCCGTTGCCAAGAATCTAGGATTACCCATTCGCTTCGTTGGCGTAGGGGAGGGAATAGAAGACCTACGTCCTTTCTCTAGTTACGAATTTGTAGAAGCCCTTTTATCCACCTAGCCCCAACCTCTTGTTGGTATAGACAAAGTAAATCCCCCTGGGCGCAACAGACACCCCTACACTCCTTTAATTCTACGCTCCTTTTTTACATCCCCTTTACATTACCCCTTTATATTTCTTAATGAACTTTACAAAAAGGCCGAACTCCTGATAGGATGGTAGGGGGGACGGCAGGTAAAGAGAGACTGCCAGGGTCGATCCTGGGCATTATTTAAATGGGATTAAAAATCAATAAAAGCGGAATATAAATTGAAGTTTTAAAGGATGGAATAGTGGGAAAGAAAGGGTTTTAGAGGGATAGCAGCAGAGCTTATTGAAATTAGATATCAACGATATAAAAATAGAGAAGACAGAGGCCATGGGAAATGTGCCCCACCCCCCTAACTAGCAAACCCTAACCCCTGTTAATTCTAAATTAATCTGAAATTAACCGAAGATTAATCTTTTCCAGTTAACCTATTAGGCTGACAAGAGTTTCAGTGGGGATTCAATTGGAATGACAATCAGCCTGAGGTTAATAGGGATTCATAATACAGGAGTATTTGGACAGGGAGCCGCAGAGATACCAGCTTATGACCCCTCTACCAGACGTCTGTTTGTGGTAAATGCTCAGGCGGTGACGGTAGATGTGTTGGACATCTCTAACCCCGCCAACCCAATTAAAATAGGTGAGATTAATGCCTCCAGACAGGGGGGTGTGGCCAACAGTGTTGCGGTCAACAATGGCATACTAGCAGTGGCCCTAGAAGCTAGTGTCAAAACAAATCCTGGGAGTGTGGCCTTTTTCCAGACCAATAGTGACTTCAGTAGTGGCAACGTAACACCACTAAAGGTGGTGACGGTGGGGGCACAACCGGACATGGTGACGTTTACCCCCGACGGGAAAAAGGTATTGACTGCCAATGAGGGGGAACCAAACAGCTACAATCAGCCAGACTCTGTTGACCCAGAGGGGTCTATTAGCATCATAGACATCAGCAATGGGGTTGTCAATGCCACTGTTACTACGGTTAATTTTAATGCCTTTGACAGTCGGAAAGATGAACTAATTGCCAGGGGAGTGCGTATATTTGGACCTAATGCCACTGTTTCTCAGGACTTAGAACCAGAATACATTGCTGTTTCCCCCGATTCCAAGACGGCCTATGTAACTCTACAAGAAAATAATGCTATTGCCGTAGTAGACATTGATAGGGCAACGGTAAGAGACATAATACCCCTCGGATTTGTTGACCACAGCACCACCAGAACTAAACTTACTACATATCGGTTTCAAAATTTGCCCCCCCTTGGCACCACCATAGGAGGACAACAGATTCTACTAGGAGGGTTTTCTGGTTTATGGTTTGAGGGGCGTGGCAAGGATGGCACATTGAAGTTTATAACACACACTGACAGGGGACCCAACGCCGAGGCCCAGGGCAGTCTACGTCCTTTCCTACTGCCCAGTTTCGCCCCCGAAATAGTACGTTTCCAGTTGAATCCCAACAGCGGCGAGATTACTATCACACAGAGAATCTCACTAAAACGACCAGATGGCACACCCCTGACTGGCTTGCCTAATATTTATATTCCCGGGGGCAACACCAACACCCCCTACAATGATGAAATCCCAGTAGACTTGAGAAATAATCCCATTTACCCCCTTGATCCCCTTGGGGCAGACTTAGAGGGGATTGCGGTGGCGAGGGATGGCACTTTTTGGATGGTGGACGAGTATCGCCCTGCTATTTACCATTTCGACGCCAATGGAACCCTGATAGAGCGTTTTGTGCCAGTGGGGACAAATCCCCCAGGAAGTAGCGAGTATGGGATTGAGGCACTGCCAGCAGTTTTGGCTCAACGTCGCCAGAATCGGGGTTTTGAGGCTGTGGCTATAGACAGTGACAGAAATAAACTCTACGCCTTTGTCCAAAGTCCTATCCGCAATCCTGTCACCCTAAGTAACACCAACTTAAACAATCTTAATAACATCCGCATTGTTGAATTCGACCTGACTACTAAGACTACCACTGCCCAGTATCTCTACAGGTTGGATAACCCCAATTTGGGCACTCCCGGCAATACCAGGGCAGACAAGATTGGCGATGCCGTTTATATAGGCAATGGCGAGTTTCTAGTGGTGGAAAGAGACGATGATGCCATTGACAGTGACCCCTTAAGTAACATAGAGAAGAAGGTATATCGCTTCAGCCTAGCCGGCGCCACAGACATTACCCCCTTTACACAACCCATTGATGTGGGCGGGGGGGTATTCAAAACCGTTGATGAGATGACTCCCAGCGAGTTGGCTGCCCGGGGGATTAATCTAGTCAAAAAAACCCTCTATGTAGACTTGGCCGCCGTGGGCTACAATGCTGTGGAGAAGGTGGAAGGGTTGGCCTATCTGGGAGATGGCAAGATTGCTGTAATCAACGATAATGACTTTGGCGTTGCTAACATAACTCTCAAAGGCGATGGAACATTTACTCCAGATCCCAATCCCGAGCCCGTTTTGTTGGGTATTATTCAAGTACAACCCACCGCCCTGGATGTGAGTGACAGGGATAACAGAATTAACATTGCCAACTGGCCGGTTTTGGGAATGTTCCAGCCGGATGCCATAGCCACATATCGGGCTGGTGACGGTAAGATATATCTGGTGACGGCCAATGAGGGGGATGCCAGAGAGTGGCCTGGATTTGGAGAAGAAGTTAGGGTGGCCAGTTTAAGACTGGACGGTAACGCCTTCCCCAATGCCAGTCAGTTACAACGGAATGACCAACTGGGCCGTTTGACTGTTACTACAACCCTAGGAGACACCGACAGGGATGGCGATTTTGATAAGCTTTACCTCTTCGGCACTCGTTCTTTCTCGATCTGGGATAGCAATGGCAATTTGGTATTTGATAGCGGTAGTCAGTTCGAGGAGATTATAGCCCGCCTCATAGCCCAGGGTCAATTGCCCTCCATTGCCTTTAACGCCAACAATGACGATAATAACTCCTTTGATACCCGTTCCGACAACAAGGGGCCTGAACCGGAGGGGGTTGTCCTTGGCACCATCAGGGACAGAACCTATGCCTTCATAGGACTAGAAAGAATTGGGGGCGTCATGGTTTATGATATCACTGACCCTCACCACCCCACTTTTGTTCAATACGTCAACAATCGCAATTTTGTGGATGCTCAGGGCAACATACTGCCAGTAAGACTTCCCGATGGCCGTTCCAACCCCGCAGTGGGGGATTTAGGCCCAGAGGGATTGGCCTTCATCAGCGCCCAGGACAGTCCCACTGGTACTCCTCTCCTTGTAGTCTCTAATGAAATAAGTGGTACCACCAGTATTTGGGAAGTTGAATTACCTAACTATACACTTCAAATACTGCATGCATCTGACCATGAAGCGGGAATACCAGCCCTTCAGGACATTATTGGCTTCTCCGCAGTGTTAAATGCCCTGGCTTCCAGATACCCCAATACCATAAAACTGGCCAGTGGGGATTTGTTCATACCGGGGCCATTTTTCAATGCTAGTCGGGACTTATATGGACAACCGGGTATTGCCGACGTCCTCGTCCATAACCGTCTAGGTTGGGATGTGGCGGTATTGGGCAACCATGAGTTTGATGCTGGAACGTCTGCCTTCTACACGTTGCTAGCCCCCAACAGAAATATCCGGGGTGTGGGCATAGATGCCAACAGGGGATACCCGGGGGCGGCCTTTCCTTACTTGGCCACCAATTTGGACTATTCCACAGACAGCTCGAGACTGAAAGAGCTGGTGGTACCGGCGGGAGGAGCTCCTAAACAGGCCAGTTTAACCCAGAGTGTGGTATTGGAAATCGGTGGTGAAAGAATAGGGGTAGTGGGAGCGGTGGTGCCCTATCTCCCACAAATTACCAACATTGGGGGCATTACCATGCTTACTAACCCCAATAGTCGCGATGTGGAAGAAAATGCCCGGTTGATTGCTAATAGTGTCCAGCCCTTTGTGGATCAGTTGGTATCCCAGGGAATAAATAAAATCATCCTCATGACCCACCTCCAGCAGTTTGAGGTGGAACAGGCTTTAGCAAGAAAACTGCGAAATGTAGATATTGTTATCGGCGGGGGCTCACACCGGGTCATGGCCAACCCCGATGACGCACTGCGCCAAGATGAAACACAACGCCCCCCCAGTTACTACAGCCCTATCCTCAAAAGTTGAAGGATGCCGATGGCAAGGATATTTATTTGGTCAACACCGGTGCCAACTACCGCTACGTGGGACAACTGGTGGTGGACTTTGACGCCCGGGGCAATGTGGTCAATGTGAGGGATGAAAGTGGGCCATACCCCACAGATCTTGCTGGTGTAAATCGGTTGTATCCGGAAAATATTACCACTTTTGAACAGGTCAAGGCAAAAGCAGACCCCCAACTGGTTCAAATCGTGGACAATGTGGGTAATTTTATCAATTCTCTCGACGCTAAAGTATACGGAAATACAGCAGTATTTTTAAATGGTTTAAGGGAGAGTGTGCGTCGGGAGGAAACGAATCTGGGCAACCTCACTGCTGATGCTAATCTCTGGTATGCCAGAAGGTTTGGCGTGACAGTAGACATTTCTGTGAAAAACGGGGGGGGGATCCGTGATGCCATAGGACTGTCTTACATCGATGGTGGTACTAACCAGTTGGTTCAATTGCCACCTCCGGCCAACCCCGCTACTGGCAAGAGAACAGGAGATATTTCTGAACTGGACATAATCAACTCCCTTCGCTTTAACAACAAACTGGTGGTGGCGGACATCTCCGCCCAGGGAATTAAAGACTTGGCTGAACACATGGTGGCGGCTTGGACTGCCACTGCTACCCCGGGGCAATTTGGCCAAATAGGTGGCTTCAGCTTTAGTTACGATCCCACTAAAACCCCAATCCGTTTCCGCCGCGATGCCAACGGTAATGCCATAGCAGTAGAAACCCCTGGCGAGAGAATCCGCAATTTGGTGCTTATCCGTGATGATGGCAGCAAGGAAGCAATAGTGGTGGATGGAAGATTGGTGGTGCCCCCCGAGCGAACTTACAAGATGGTAATTCTGGACTTTCTGGCCAATGGCGGTGACGGCTACCCCAGGTTCTATTTCCAAAATGTCACCCCCCTAGAAAACCTTAACCCTCCTTCTATCCCCGACAAAGCCCCTGGTTTGCTGAAAGGTGGTGAACAAGATGCCTTAGCAGAATACCTGGCAGAGTTTTACCCCAATTCCAGCCGACCTTTCAATCAACCTGACACCCCTATATCCCAAGACACCCGTATCCAGAATCTTAGTTTCCGTCAGGATACGGTTCTGGCCGGCATAGACAGAGATCGCTTCCTATTTGACACACTAATTTATCGTTTTCGCACCGGCAATGGCACTTATATTTATGTGGATGAGGCGGAGAGACAAAGTATTCTCCAGGGCAACTATGGTTTTGTAGAAGAGGGTGTGGCCTTCAAGGCTTCGAAACGGGGGGGCGAAAACCTACAGCCCATTTACCGCTTCCGTAGTCTCCTCCGCCCTGGTGCATATCTTTACGCCGGGGGGGAAGAAGTTGAACAAATCCGGCAAAGACACAGAAACTTATTCGTGGAGGAGGGATTGGCCTTCTACGTGTATGATGGCTCGTCCCAAAAAGGACAAGACATCTACCGTTTTCAAACTATACCCGGGGCCTATATTTTGGTCAACGAGGCGGAAAAACAAAGCATCCTCGCCGGCAATTTTGGCTTTGTCAATGAGGGGGTTGTTTTTGAGGCTCTGTTTTAACTGACCAATTAACCAAATAACAATAGGAAAGATGAAAAAATAAGGGTTTAATGGGGCTTGTCTTAGGTAAAAGGGCCATGCCCCCTTTTTTAGCCAAAATTTAATCCAAAAATAACCTAATCTTAAATTTCTCCGGGTATTGTGTGGTGCAAGATCAGTGTATAGAGTCAGAGTGAGAATTTGACTGCATGAAAGAGTTATGAGTGGTAATCACGTTATTTTCATCCACCCAGACGGCACTAGTCCTTCTCACTTCGGATTTTTGAGATTTGTGGACAAAGGGCCCGATGGCAGAGTGAATTGGGACACCCTGGACTATGCCGGTGTCTACCTGGGCCACATGGAGGATCAGTTGGGAGGCACTTCCAACGCCGGCGCGGTAACCCATGCCACCGGTGCCAAGGTGTATGCGGAATCCTTTGGCTACGAAAAGGATGGTTCTCCAGTAATCTCCTTGGCAGGCACCACCACCACCATAATGGAGGACGCTGTAAGGGAAAGAAAAGTTACTGCCCTGTTACAGTCGGGGGCAATATTTGAACCCGGCACGGCGGCCTTTGTGGCAAAAACGAGAGAAATAGAAGTGGATGGGAGAAGAATTGTCCCCCGACGACAAAATGCAGAAATCGCAAGACAGGTAATCCTCTCCGGAGTGGACTTCATAATGGCGGGGGGACTGTTGAATCTCTTACCCGTAGGCTCCCCCGTACCTGAGGGGGCAAGAGCCTACGCCACAACTGAACAGTTGGATGCCATCAGCACTAGTCCCCTTGACCGCCCCCGGGAAAACCTTATTCAATTGGCAATAAACAGGGGGTATACGGTCGTATATACGGAAGACCAACTCAGGTCCTTGTTGACCCTTCCTACCCCCCCTACCAAGGTTTTGGGTGTATTTGCACCAGTTCACACTTTCAATGATCAGCCGGAAGAGGTATTAGCCCAAAGAAATCTGCCTCTGTACGTGCCCACCGCCCCCACCATAGCCGAGATGCTGGAAATAACCCTGGAGTTGGCCAAAAAACACCCCAACTTCAACAATGGCTCGCTGTTCGTGGTAGAAGAAGAGGGCACAGACAACTTCGGCAATGCCAATAATGCGGCGGGGACGTTAGAGGCCCTGCGTCGGGCAGATGATGCCATTGGGGTAGCCCTCAACTTCCTTCAAAGACACCCCAACACCCTAGTCCTCACGGCGGCCGACAGTGATGCTGGCGGTTTACAGGTAAGAGATCCCTTGCCGGCTGGACAAAATGTGGGCAACATCAACAACAACCCCACTACAGAGGCCCGGAATATACCCCTGGATGGTCAAAATGGGGTCAACACTAGACCCTTCGTTTCAGCACCCGATGCCCAGGGGAATCGTTATAATTTTGGCATTGCCTGGGCGGGACTTCCCGACTTCTCTGGCAGCATCGTCGCCAGGGCCGAGGGGTTGAACGCCGATAAACTCCCCTCCACCCTAGATAACACAAAGATATACGAGCTGATGTATGAAACCCTCTTTAACAGGGAACTAAGATCTCGCAATCCAGATCCTGTGCCGGCGCCTCCTCCCACCAGAAGTACAGGCAACGTCATATTCATACACCCGGATGGCACTAGTCCTTCCCATTATATGGCCCTCAGAAACATAGACTACGGTCCTGATGGAAGACTGAATTGGGACATGATGACACATGCCGGCGTCTATCTGGGACATATGGCTGACCAGCTGACGGGCACGTCCAATGCGGGTGCGGTTACTCATGCTACAGGGGTAAAAGTCTTTGCAGAATCCTTTGGCCTCGATGAAAACAACAGGCCTATAATGCCGGCTTCCGGTAAGGTGGGGAGGACTATTTTAGAGGAAGCCATCCGTGCCGGTAAGGCCACTGCCCTAATCCAGTCTGGACACTTGGCCGAGCCCGGTACTGCCGCCTTTGCCGCTAAAACCACTAACAGGGATGGCAATGAGCTGCGGGCCAGGGAGAAATATGCGGAAATCATTGAGCAGGTAATTCGTTCTGGCACAAATGTAATCATGGGCGGAGGCGAGTTGTACATGTTGCCAAGAGGCACTACGGGGTTCCATGTCACCCCAGAAATAGATGCCTCAGAAACCCGCCCTGAACGTCGTCCCAGAATCAACCTCATTGAATTAGCCAAGTCCTTGGGGTACACTGTGGTTTACACCAAGGAGCAAATGTTGCAGGTAGTAAACAGCCCCAATCCCCCGGAAAAACTATTAGGTGTATTTGCTGCCACCCACACCTTCAATGACAGAACGGAAGAACAACTGCGCCTAGGTACAAGCAACCCCACTCCCCTGTATGTGCCAACAGCACCCACCGTGGCCGAAATGCTGGACGCGGCCCTGAAAATACTTAGCAGGGATCCTGATGGCTTTTTTGCGGTGGTGGAAGAAGAAGGCACAGACAATTTTGGCAACGTAAATAATGCGGTGGGCACCATTGAGGCCATGCGTCGTGCCGATGCGGCTATTGGGGTAGCCATGAAATATGTTAAAAATAAAGACCCCAACACCCTAGTCATTACCGCCGCCGACAGTGATGCTGGTGGGTTGCAGGTGTTCCAATTTGTACCCTATGAGCGCCCCTCTGGGAATGCCACCACAAGGCCAGAACTAGCAGACCAAGAAAGTGCTGTACCATTTATCAACGTTAACAGAACAACTGAGAACAGAAACAGGGTATTTTTAGACGGCCAGAATGGTAGTCAGGTCACCCCTTGGATTCCCTTTAAGGCCAAAGACAGTTTAGATGGGCCAATGGGCAATTTTGGAATAGTTTGGGCTGGCACCCCTGACTTCCCGGGCGGCCTTGTGGCCAAAACATATGGTTTGAATGCTGACAAGTTGCCCTCTACCCTGGATAATACTGATATATACAAGATAATGTACGAAACCCTCTTTGGTGTCTCCCCCGACTCTGTCAAGCCCTACTATGACAAGTTAACTGACCCCATATACCGTTTCCGCACTGGCAATGGCACCTACCTGTATGTGGACGAGGCGGAAAAACAAGCCATTATGAACAACAACCCCTTTGGTTTTGTCTTTGAAGGGGAAGCCTTCAAGGCCTCTAAACGTCCTGGCGCCAACATGGAGCCCATATATCGTTTCCGCAACCGGAATCTGAGGGGTGGTTATATATATGTAGGAGAAGAGGAACGTCAATCCATTTTGCGCAACCACAGAGACGTTTTTGTGGAAGAAGGGATAGCCTTTTATGTGTATGGTGCTGACAGTGGGATTGCGGATAAAATCTACCGTATCCAAACCCGGCCCGGGGCCTATATGTTAGTGCATGAGGGGGAAAAACAAAGCATTCTTGCCAGTAATTTAGGCTTTGTCAATGAAGGAGTGGCCTTTGAAACGGTAGCATAAGATACAAAACAGTGGTGGCTCCGTCAGTGTCCCCCCTTTACCCAACTATAAAATCCCCTGTAGACGGGTAAAAATCATCCGGAAGAAAAGGGATTATATAGACTGTCTTCTACGACTGACAACCGGCACTCGGTGGGGGCTATTGTAGTACAGGGAGGATTGGAGTGAAAAGAGACAAGGAGAATCAGTCCTCCCTCTTCTTGTTGGGCTAAACCCAACCTAAAATGTTAAAATCTCACTGGGCAGAGACTGGAAAACTGTCTTATCATTTTTTACTGTACTACTACTAATTCTGGTAACCACAGGAAGAGTAACAGTTTCCACCTGGGGGGTAAAACCCAACCACCTTTTGCACTTGGCAGCAAATTCCTGACTATCCCCACTGACACAAAAACGGGTTGGCAGGGGGTGAGAGTGATTTTTCAGATTAAGCAATTCCAACTCTCTGGCAGCCGCAATACAAACGTATTCTGCAGGGTCTACAAAATGCACTGGAAAAGGAATAATCTCTGTTAAAATGCCCTTCAAGTGAGGGTAGTGAGTGCAACCGTACACCAGAGTATCAATTCTGTTTTCTATGAGGGGTTGTAGGTATTCCCTGGCTACCCTTTTAGTGTAGGGGTCATAAATGCGATTCTCTTCAATGAGAGGTACAAATTCGGGGCATCCCACCTGCCACACTGGTATCCGCGGATTAATCTCCTTGATGGCGTTGAGGTAGGCATTACTTTTGACAGTAGCCACCGTGGCAATTATCCCAATCCTCTTCCCTTTTTTCACTGCGCCTCTTGCTGCCGGGTGGATCAGTCCTAATATAGGGAAATCATACTCTGACTGTACTACCTCCAAAGCCAAAGCGGAACTGGTATTACAGGCCATGATGACCATTTTCACCCCTTCCGACTTCATCCAGTCTAGGATTTGTCTTACGAAGAGGATGATTTCTTCTCTACTCCTCTTGCCATAGGGGAGACGGAGAGTGTCTGCAAAATATAGTATGGATTCTTTGGGCAAATAGCGATATAGTTTTCTGAGAACCGTTAAACCTCCCACACCACTGTCAAAGACACCAATTCGGTTTCTCCAAGACTGTTTCATATAGTTGTTGACTATTGGGATGAAGAATATTTTAATTTAAGCAAAACTACTTAGGATGGTAAAGATACCGCCCGGCCAAGTCAATTCTTGATAATTATTGTCGTGTCTTGATGTACTCGATGATTCCGGCGGCGATAGCCTCTGCCATTTGTCGTTGAAAGGTGGGGTTGGTCAGTTTAGCGGCATCTTCCATCCCAGTCACAAAGCCCGTTTCCAACAACACCGAGGGCATCCGGGCAGTGCGTATTACATAAAACCTAGCAGTGCGTACCCCCCTGTCCACCACATTCACCCTCCTGATAATGTTACGATGAATACTCTCTGCTAGGGCACGACTTTGGGGGGTATAATAGTAGGTCTCGTAGCCGTTAACATTGGGTTTGTTGGCGCCGGCGGAATTGGCATGAATACTCACGAAAATGTCGGCATTGAGGCGGTTGGCCATTTCCGAGCGTTCCTGAAGACTGATAAAATAGTCCCCACCCCTGGTAAGGCGCACTTGTACTCCCTGCTGTTCTAACAAACGGGCCACCTGTAGGGAGATACTGAGGACTATGTCCTTCTCGAAAATACCCCCAACCCCCACCGCCCCCACGTCCTTACCACCATGTCCTGGATCGATTACCACTAGTATTCTTCCCCGACTTGGATTACGGTTGTTTGGCTGACTGCGTGGAGGGTTGTTAGGATTCAAAGGACGATTGTTATTACTGGGACTGGAACTATCACTTGGCGTATAGTCGTATGGGTTAACAGAAGAGGGGAGGGTTGTGATGGGGGAAAAGTAGGGGTTATTTAGGGCGTTTGCGGGTGGAATCAAGGGATTAAAAGGACTAATGACGGTAAGGGGTAGAGATATAAACTCCTCACTCAGTTGGTTAATCTCTCCAATCCTCACCCCCTGAGCCGGCTCTACTTGTATTATTAGAGAATTGCTTTTTGGTTGCAAAATTCTGAGCCGAGAGATGGGACTTCCCGCCATCAGGATAGGCTCTTGAAAATTGGGTGCCAGCGAGGCATTTTCTAGACGGATTTCATAGATGCGGTTTTCATTTATCCAACTACCACGTGCTCTGATAGGAAGATTTGCCCTTATAGACAATTGGTTATTGGTAACCTCAATAGACTCTATTAAAGTCCCTCTCCCTGTGGAGGGGGACTGACTAGAAGGGGAAAAGGGGGCGACAGGTAGATCCATTACTTGTGTCATGCCTCCCTGTGGCCAGATTAACAATTCCCCCCTGGTGGTGAAACTAGCTTGCCAGTCGGGACTATCTGGGTGGATATGAAGAGTTATAACGGTGGTATTGTTTTTCTCACTGATTTCCAACTCCCCCACTCCGTATTTGTTGACAGGCCAGGATTGCAGTAAATTGGGAGCCACCTTTAAACCCTCAACCTCAAAATAGAGCCGCCGCCGGTCACTTCTTTGTACTGTGATCCTATTACGCTGACTTCCCCCTAAGGCTATCAACAACCCACTGCTAGTAACCCGAATGGGACTGGTGTTGTTGCGGCTTGCCGGGGAGGCACTGCGGCTGCTACCAGGGATACTGGAACTAGATGGTGAGGAAGAGGGATTGGGGTTTGGAAAGTAGGGGTTACCAGTTGGCGGTTGGGGAGTGGGATTTGGGGGCTGGGGATTGGGGGAGGGGGAGGGAATAGGGAATTCTCCTGGTTGTGGCTGGGGTAATTCTACTAGCCACTGGGTGGGTGATATTCCTCTGATTTTGATCTGACGTGGGTCTAGAATATAACCGGGTGCCAGTTCGATCACCAGTCTGGTAGTATTGGGATCAAATTGACCTATCCTGAGGGTTGTAATTACGCTGCCCAGACTTTGTTCAATTTTAGGCCTTCCTAGGATTGTACCGGGTAGGTCAATTACTAGACGTGTAGGATTAGGGATTAATTGGGCTACCGGTTTAACACTTTCTTCCGTTACGAAAATAAGGCGATTCTGATTCGCGTCAAAACGCCAGGATAGCAATCTCCCCGCATAGGCTGGGGCAGCCACCAACAGGAAGGTTGTTAAACTAAAAACAAAAGCACATAGTTTTTTCATAGGATTACTCCCTTTTTTTCTCTCTACTTTTGTTCGCCCCCTTGCCGTCAGCTGTTGCTTTTTGTTCCAATGACAGGGGCAATATTCTTTTGTTTCCACAGTCTGCCACGCGGAGTAGTCATTTTAGAATTTTCTTACTATCAACGATTGCCTATAGTTTTTTGAAAAGCAGGCCTTTGGGACAGACGGTTAACATATTCTTCGACGGCAGGGTAGGATGAAAAGTCCATTTTAGCCAGAATCCGGGAATAGGCCAACATCGAACCCACAGCAATGTCTGCAACGGTGAGTTTATCTCCTAACAAAAATGGTTTTTCGGCAAATATTTTTTCCAAGGGAGGGAGCAATCTAGGGATTTCTCTTTCGCGATTAGCCTCTAAAAAAAGTCCCGTGGCGAGAGTAGAATTAGCAAATAAAATCCACTGGTTTAGGATACTTCTTTGTTCTAAACCGTTAACTTCTTTTCCGTACTTTTCCGCCAAATATAGTAAAATTGCCCCTGATTCCCACAATATAAAATCCCCATCCACAATGGCGGGCACTTTCCCCATGGGATTGATTTTTAGGTAGTCTGGTTTAAGATGTTCACCGTTGGCCATGTCTAAGAGTACAAATTGATATTCTACTCCAATTTCCTCCAAATACCACTGGACTATAGATGCCCTACTTCTACTACCTCCGTACAACTTGAGCATGGTTTTTTCTTTCCAGAGTAGTCGACAATTTTTCGCTAGTTTATTATTACCCATATCTGTCCCCCGTGACAAAAAAAACACCCCCCCGGGGACTTTTGGAGTACTTATTCTACGGGACTAGTTATAATCTTTTGTGGGTATAGGGGTGTTGTTTGATATTGTCTTTGTCGGAAACAATGTTAATACTATTGAGGACCCTTTTCCTTTCCAGAGAGTAGTTAAAATCAGTTTTCGTTTCTCCCAGGGGAATTAACTTTTTGGCATCGGGGTTAGCCTTATAGGTGCGAGTGGCGGCAAGGGTGCGTTGCAGGAAGTCTTGGCCAAATTGACTGTCTGGGGGGAAAGAGGAAGGTTTCTGGTAGCCGTTTTCCCTAATCACCTCCCCTACTGTGGTGGCCACTGCCAACTGGTAAGAGGTGGGGATACCCTTAAAAAGGGTTTCCAGGAAGGCGGAGGGGATTGGCTCAATAATTTTCACCTCCTGCAACTGATCATCTTGTTTCAAAAAGCAGGTGGCCAAGCCAAAAACACAGTAATCGTTAGGGGTTACCCCCGCTTGATTCCAGTCTATGGTGTGGTGTTCCATGAGTATTATCCTGTGTTTTCTGTAATTGTCTTTGTCTCTGGTATTCTGCCAGTACTAAGGAAGTAGCAACGGCCACGTTTAAGGATTCCACCTGATTGAGGAGGGGAATTTTCACCTTGTGGGTGGCCATTGCCTTGAGGGTGGGAGATAATCCCTGAGACTCATTGCCTACTAATACCAGGGTGGGGGGATAGAAATCCATTTGCCAAAGGGATATACTCCCCCTAGGTTCCGTGGCCACAATTTGATAGCCTTGAAGACGATATTGGGAAATGAGCTCCAAAAGATTGTCCACCACGGACCATTTAATTTTAAACCATTCCCCGGCAGAGGCTCTTATCACTTTAGGATGATCCAAATCAACACAATCCCTGCTCAACCAGAGGAAGTCCACCCCCATGGCCACACTGGTGCGGATGATAGTACCCATATTACCGGGATCTTGAATCCGCTCTAAAACCAGTCCCAATTGAAGGCTAGGGGGGGGATGGTGGTCAGGGAAACGGGGGGCGGCGGCTACTACGCCATCGGGATTGACGGTGGTTGCCAACCAGGCCATTATCTCTTCGGACACCGTTTCCGCCTTTTCTGCTAGGGATTGTAATTGTGACCACAAATGGGGGTGTTTTTCTTGCCAGGGTATAGTGGCCAAAACCACCTTCAGGGGGTACTTAAGGGCCACTGCCACAGATACTGGATTAGTCCCCTCCAGCAGGTATAAATTTTCTTTATGTCTGTTTTTGCTGTGGTGTAGCTTCTTTACCCCCTTTACAACGGGGTTTTGGCGACTAGTAAGCATTTTGCAGTGTATTTGATTACCGTATATACTCTTTGAGAATGCTATTGCGATTGGGGTGGCGGAGTTTTCTGAGGGCTTTAGCCTCTATCTGTCTGATTCTTTCCCGGGTGACGTTAAAGATTTGTCCTATTTCTTCAAGAGTTTTCATGCGACCGTCATCCAAGCCATAACGCAGGCGTAGTACATCCCGTTCTCGGGGACTGAGAGAGTCCAGGACGTTTTCCAAGTCCTCCCTCAACAGGTTTTTAGCCACTTCATCTTCGGGGTTTTCGCCATCCGCTTCAATGAAATCGCCCAGACGGGAGTCTTCTTCCTTGCCTATGGGTGTTTCCAGGGAAATGGGGAGTTGGGCAGACTTGGCAATAAATCGGAGTTTCTCGATGGTCATCTCCATGTCTTCGGCAATCTCCTCCTCAGTGGGTTTACGCCCCATTTTCTGGGAGAGCATCTTTGTAGTTTTCTTGATGCGAGATATAGTTTCATACAGGTGTACGGGGAGACGAATGGTGCGGGATTGATCTGCTATGGCCCGAGTGATTGCCTGACGAATCCACCATGTAGCGTAAGTGGAGAATTTATAACCCTTTTCGTGGTCAAATTTCTCTGCTGCCCGAATCAGGCCCAATGAACCTTCTTGAATCAAGTCCTGGAACGACAAACCCCGATTCATGTATTTTTTAGCAATGGACACCACCAGACGCAAATTCGATTGTACCATCTTATCTTTTGCCCGTCGTCCCAGATGGAGGCGACGATAGAACTGACGCAGGGAGGGCATGTTACAGGCTTGAGCCCACTCTTCATCCGTGGGTTTACGTCCCAAATGTTCCTTAAGTTTATTACGTATATACTCCATCTCCAGCAAGTCTGAAATCTGTCGGGCCAATTCGATTTCCTCTTCTGCCCGCAGAAGTCGAATACGACCGATTTCCTGTAGATATACGCGGATAGAATCCTCTGTAACGGGCCTTTTTCTGGACTGACCCCTTTGTCTGCCTGCTGGAGCCTTTCGGGGCTTTTTAGCAATTTCTGCCGCCTCTAGGGAGTCTGGGGGCAGTCCTTCGGTTAAATCCTCCGGCAACTGGTCGTTATCTTGGTAGTCGGCGAAGGAAGAATCAAACATATCGTCCAAATCATCGGGAGAGACGGTAGCGAACATTTGTTGAACCTGCGTCATGGCGTTTTCCTCAAATTGTCAAGAGTTTAGCAGATAGACAAGATGACCAGAAAGATAAACCCTCAAAAAGGGTGCAACCTTCTTTTACAGTTTCCCGTCTGTTGCCGACAGGGGGAAAAACTAACAGACAGGGAAACCCTAAGCGTATCCCCCACCCCTGGGGAGCCACTCATTGTGGTCCATAAAATCATTAGCATTTCAAACGTCCTGGGGTACTCAGCCGACTGTGTATTTTTTGTGCTTCTTCATCAAATACCACAGTCTGGTATATTTTTGACCACTCCTCGAGTCTAGTTAGGCTCAAGGGTAGCCGGAGGGTAAAGGGGGGAGAGTTGAAACTCCACCCGCACATATGACGAAGAAGTAGTAGTTGACCCGGCAGCGTATTCCCTGTCACCATCAAGTGTATTGCTCGGCAGAGGAGATATATTATAGACTTGTCTGTTACGGTAAAGATATCTTCAGACTTTTGTTATGGAAGGTTAAGTAAAGATGGACAAGAGAAACCCCCTAGGGCCCAGCAGTATGGGAAAACAATCTAGTGGAAAGAGGGGCAAACAGGTTGGCTGTTTCTTCCCTTTTCCCATAAGCCCTTGTCCTTGTTATCTTTACTTTACTTTTCCCCAGAAGGAGTCGTCTGGACAGACAACCCCCCTGAAGGTTTTTAACAAGTCTGAGCAGGAAAATCTTCAGATATTGTAATGAATTTCACAGAAAATCGCATCAAATGACGATAGCCTTCTATTGTGTTGGGGGGCATAAACTCTCTCTACCAGTGGAAATAGGAATTGTCCTTGACCACTAGATTAACAAACCTTTTAGATTTTGGGCAAATTCTCCCCTGATTTTAGGGGGTTTGTCATGGAACTTTAATGGTTGTCCTGGGGGAAGCAATGGCAGTCCTTTACTGTTTCTGTTTTGCCTCCCCGGGGGGCAATTGCAGCAATATAATAGTCACAATAGGGAAACGAGTTCTTTTCTGAGAAAGTCCATATTGGCAATTCGTCCCACAAGCAGATTGCCCTCCTTACACTGACTAAAGGCCCGACGCCAATGTTCTACTTCTTCTTGTCGCTGTAGCCAGAATTGGACTATGCTTTCTATTACCTCATCCCAGTCCCAGTCCGGTTTTTGGATTATCATTTCTGTAGATTGTATGAAACTGTCCAGAGTACACTCATAGCTTCCCAGGTAAGCCCTGCTGCGATGGGGATTTTGTTCCACTTGTTGTTGGTAGTAGAAGAAGTCTAGTATTGGACTTATTCCCACAATGTCAAAACAGTAAGACATAGGCGCTCCTCCCTTCCTTAGGTTTAAACGACACAAACAATTAAAAAAACTTATACGTCTAGTTTTTTACTTTAATCTCTATTTTTTCTTGGAAAACAATCCCCAATTGAATTCCACGGGTTTTATTTTAGCTAAAAATACGGAGAATTTTGTTTGGCAATAACTTTTTCCCCCTATTCTTCGTCTTTTTTTAACCCTCGGAAAACACCTAGATATTTTCCCAAGGTTTTATCTGGGATTAAACAAAGACAAAGTTGGGAAAGAGGGTTGAAGGGGGGAGAAAAAAATAAGTGGAACAAATAAATCAGAGGGGGGATTTTGTAAAAAGAAATACCATAAAAACACTAAAAAGCTCTACAGCCAGGGGGCCAGTGGCAGGCAAGAGCGGAAAGAAAAGGGAGAAAGAAAAAAGGGAAACTATCTAGAAAAAGATATAAGAAATTTATATCACTAATTTGTTGAAAAAGGCACATTAACTGCTATATTTATCCTTGGCTTAGTACCCCAGGGAAACGAAAATGAGTCTCCGCCATTTACTTGCCGTGTGATGAGATGACATGAATAGTAGGGGAGTAGTGTTCATGAACTCAAAGGAGCTATTAAAGGGATTGTCTCAGACAATGATAGTACTGGGAGTGGGATTGATATTAAATCCTGACTCAGCCAGGGCCACTGTTTTAGACTCAATTGGTGGGGAAAGTGAGGAGGTTTCCCGTCCAACCCTATTGGTTAAAAGTGCCGAACAGGTCTCTCTTTTGGTCAAGAATGAATCCCCCAATCCAGACAGCATTTCTGTCAATAGCCCTTCCGGGTCCATGGGGGATGAAGGCATGTCCTCTTCCCAAAATAGAGATTTTGTCAGCAGTGAGGGGGATATGGGCGGGGAAAAGACAGCCATAGAAAGCTCCTCTAATACAACCGAAACAGGGAATGATGATACTGTTGCCACACAAACATCTTACATTTCCCTGGCAGTGACAGCTCAGAATACAATTACTGACACAGCAGTGACCCCTGAAAAGAATGTGGTAGCTCAAAGTACAAGTATCAATATACCAGTAACCCCCGAAACAGATGTAGTGGCGCAGAGCACAGGTATCAACATACCGGTAGAAGCCCCGTCCCGGGAAACTGTAAATGCCTCCCCCACGGAGACGGCAAAACAAATAGCAATACCCGTCAGTGTGGAGGCTCCACAAAGCAGGACAGACACCAGCTTTGTGGCAGTGCCGGTAATGGAGCCTATCCCAGAAACAAAAACCCAACAGTATGCCAGCAGCGGCGGGGGCATGCCCTTAGAAACGGGGGAACCAGTTTTCATAGAGGAGGAAACAGAAGAGCAGATTCTGCCACCATCTACTCGTGCTACTGGGAGTTTTTCTAATACCACAAGCCCCGTCAGAGAAGAGGGGAAAAGGGGAGGGCTGGTCAGTGCTATCAATATAAACATTGAGCCCTACGAGCCAGAAATAGACCCCTCCCAGGAGGAGACAGAGATACCAATTCAACCGCAATTAGTAACCCCCAGCCCATCAGAGCAGTCAGAAAACAGGCCAATGCCAGGGTTTATTTGGCCGGCGCGAGGAGTGTTGACGTCGGGCTTTGGTCGGCGTTGGGGAAGAATGCACAAGGGAATAGACATTGCGGGGCCTGTGGGCACCCCCATTGTAGCGGCTGCCGACGGGGTTGTGATCTCAGCCGGTTGGAATGCGGGGGGATATGGCAATGTGGTTAGGATCAGACACTTTGATGGGACAATCACCCTCTATGCCCACAACAGTAAGATTCTTGTGCGTCGTGGAGATTACGTGACCCAGGGACAGCAAATAGCTAAAATGGGCAGTACTGGGTTTAGCACTGGCCCCCACTTGCACTTTGAAATCCATCCCCAAGGGAGAAGGCCCGTTAACCCCTTGGCCTTTTTGCCTCCTAAAACTAGTCAGTAGTGGGCCCTGGTTTTAATTAGTTTTAATTGTCCCTCATGGCGCCCCCAGGGGTGGGTGCCAATTTGGTTCAATTTTCAGTATCATAGTAACCGGAGCAGTAAGAGTAAAATCGGAAGCAAACTCAAAGGATATGGTGAAAATACGTCTGAAAAGATTTGGGAAAAAGGGAGAACCCAGTTATCGGATTGTGGCAATGGATAGCAGGGCTCGTCGAGACGGTAAGGTGTTAGAAGAGTTGGGATACTACAACCCTAGAACCAAGGAAACCAGACTAAATGTTCCCGCCATCGTAAACAGACTAAAACAAGGTGCTCAACCTACCGATACTGTTCGTAGTATTTTGGCCAAAGCAAAAGTGTTTGAACAAGTAAATGCTTAACTTAGGAGTGAATTCTAATTCCGGTTCTCATGTCAACTCCCCCCCCGGCGAGGGCAATAGGCCAGATTATGACGGTTTGATCCGCTTTTTAATAGAGCCCCTATTGGAATCCCCAGAACTTTTATGTTTTGACTGCGAATTAGTGCCTAGCACCAGGAAAGTCTGGATTCGTCTTGCTATCGAGGATGAGGATAAGGGGAGAATTTACGGCCGAGGGGGAAGGAACATACAAGCAGTTAAAACCATACTGCAAACGGCGGCTCAGTTAGCTGGTGATACTCTGTACTTAGAACTTTACGAAGATAATGACGGCAGCAGAAAGAGGATTCCCCGCCCCTCTATAGTACATTCCCCCCCTCCCAAGGCTCCCAGTAGCGCCCACCCCAAGAAGAGTCTCCGACGTCGTCGTCGCACTCCCAAATCTAGATTTTAAATTGTATACAAATGTCTAAACAAACAAGCTACAAGAGTTGCCGGCTCTTGTAGTTTTTTTATACACAAGTACTGTTTGTTCTCCCATTAGCTCCCTAACTGCTCAACTGCTCCACGGTGTGGCCCATGGCACTGCATCGTCGAATAGATGCCTCTGTTTCTTTAGACAGCTTTTCCCCTTCCAGGCTACAACAGGTCTTGACGCGATTGTAGTAGGTATGGGCAGTGGGAGATTGTTTTTGTTGTCTTCTTGTAATCCAGAATAGGCATTTCCTCCCCGCTCAATATAGGCAGTGGCCGGGCTGTAGTGGACACCAAGGAGTGAGGGGGTAACTTCAGTGGCTTTGCTGTAATACTTCATAGCTTGCCCACAGGCTGCCAACTCGTGATGGATATCCCCTGGGTCGACGTGAGGGGAGTTATCCTGATGGCCTTGTTGTAGTTTCTCATGGCTTTCTTGTAGTCCAGCAGGTCATAATACACAGTACCCCGATTGTAATAAGCCCGGGCTCAGGGCGCCAACATGTAGGGAAAGGGCTTTGTTGTAGTCTTTTATTGCTTGTATTTCCCCAACTTGTGGTAAGCTAAAGCTCTATTGTAAACAACTTCAGCTTAGTTAGGGGCGAGGGCCTCGCCTACAACCCTCTAGGTTTTTGGGATTGATTGTTATGGTCTCATTGAGGAGTTTAATAGCCTTGTCATACTATTTCAACCAAATAGGGGTTGGCGTCGAGGGCAATAGCTTTTTTGTAGTCTTCTATGACCTTCTTCATATTGCGGTATTACCTCGGTTATAGTAAGCCTCAGCCCAGTTGGGGTTAATCTGGATGGCTTGACTGTAATCTTCTATTGCCCAGCACGAAGTAAAACTCAGCGGTCGTGGGAACTATGGCAATGGCTCTGTTACAGTCTTGTTTTACTTTTCCTAAGTGGTGGTAGACAGTTGCCCTGTGGGAGAAGCTATGGGCAATGTGGGAGATAGGCTCAATTGCCGGAGTGTACTGTTGTTAATGTAGTGGTCATATTTCAATTGAGAGTCCGGAGGTAATGCCTGTGACAGGTGTTCTGGTAGGGCCTTTTCATATTCCCCCGGCTTAATGTGTTTCAAAGAGCCTTCCTGGGAGGGGTGTTTTGTTCTTCATGTCTTTTGGCTTTATAGCATAGCCATATTTTTTTGTCTTAAACCCCCCTAGCAGTTTTAATTGATATTGTGTATCTGTTGGCATTGGTTCAAGGAGTATCGCCTTATGACAAAGACTGTTAGGATTACTGTTTCCGGAAAGGTACAAGGGGTGTACTTTAGGATGTATACTCAGATGAAGGCAAGAGAGTTGGGAGTCCGGGGTTATGTGCGTAATCTCCCCAACGGGGATGTGGAAATTGTCGCCACTGCAGAAGAGGCCAAGTTAAAGCAACTGGTAGACTGGTGTCATGTGGGCTCCCCTTCTGCTGTCGTTACTAACGTAGCTGTAGAAGATATACATCCCCCAGAAACCTTTAGGGATTTTGAAATTCGCTACTAGTGTATTATGTAGGTTTACAGACCAACGCCTACTCTACTGTTACGGATTTAGCCAAGTTGCGGGGTTGATCTACATCTAGTCCCTTCAAGGAGGCAATATAGTAGGACAACAGTTGTAAGGGCACTACTGCCAACAGAGGTGACAACAACTCTTCCACCTCTGGCACAAACAATTTGTCCTGGAATATCTCCTCGTTTCTGTTTTCTGGCAACACTCCAATCAGTCTGGCATCCCTTGCCCTGGCTTCTTGGGCATTGGAAATCACTTTTTCATACACCCTCCCCGGCATGGCTATGGCGACTACGGGCACCCGGGCATCTAACAGGGCAATTGGGCCGTGTTTCATCTCCCCTGCCGGATACCCCTCTGCATGGATATAACTGATTTCCTTGAGTTTTAATGCCCCCTCTAGGGCTATGGGGAAATTGATCCCCCTGCCAATGAAGATAAAGTCTGTTGTCTCGGTGAATTGGTGTGCGAGTTGTTGGATTGCCTCCTCTTGGGAGTGGAGAATGTGCTCAATTTGACTAGGTAATTGCCATAAACCCTCGATAATCTCCCCCAGACGCTCTGATGTGATGGTTTTTCTCCTCCAGGCTAGATCCAGTGCCAACAGGTAAAAGGCAATCACTTGGGCAGTAAAGGTTTTTGTAGCCGCCACCCCTATCTCTATCCCCGCATAGGTGTGAATAATCTGGTCTACTATGGTGGTAATAGTACTTTCCGGGCGGTTGGTAATGCCCAAAAGACGAGAGTGGTAGGGGGGTTTTAGGTGGGCCCGTCTCTGTTTTTCCATTTCTAAAGCGGCTAGGGTATCTGCCGTTTCCCCTGACTGGGTTACCCCTATGGTTAGGGTGTTGGCCATCAGGGGGGTTGGCGAGTAGCGGAATTCCGAGGCATACTGGACAAAAGTCGGTATCCCGGCAATTTGTTCTAACAAATATTTCCCCACTAGACTCGCATGCCAAGATGTCCCACAGGCCACTATTTGGATATGTTCTAGATTTTCGTACATTTCCGGTTTGAGATTGAGGGATATGGGGTTGCCCTCCCCCTTCCAAGAGACGTCTAAGTATGCTTCTAGACAATTTCGTACTACTGTGGGCTGCTCGTGTATTTCTTTGAGCATGTAGTGGCGGAAACCCTGTTTTTCCACAGTGGTGGGACTGAAATCCAATAGGCGCACCCTCTTGCGCAGTCGTTTCCCCGCAAAGTCATATATCTCCACTCCTAGGGGGGTGAGACGGGCAATTTCACCGTTTTCCAAGGACAATACAGTATTAGTGTGTTTTACTAAGGCGGTTACGTCGGAGGCACAGAAAAATTCCCCCAGTCCAAAACCGATAATAAGGGGGGCACTCTGACGAGCCACAATCAACTCATCGGGGTGAGCTGCATGTAAAATGGCAATGGCAAAGGCTCCGTGTAGTCTATTTACTGCCTTGATTACGGCTTCTAAAAAGGGCTCATTGTTGTCAGGACAGTAATATTCGGCGATGAGGTGGGGGATTACTTCTGTATCTGTGTCGGAGACGAATTGATGTCCTTTTTCTGTCAATTCCTCTTTTAACTGCTGGAAGTTTTCGATTATGCCATTTTGGACTACTGCTATTTTCCCTTTGTCGTCACAATGGGGGTGGGCATTGTATTCTTCTGGTTTGCCGTGGGTTGCCCAGCGGGTATGTCCAATCCCTATGGTGGAATTACTTTTTTCCTTCTCCAGTTTGCTGCGCAAATTGTATAATTTCCCCTTGGCTTTTATTACTTTTATCTGCCCGTCTACAACGGTGGCTACTCCTGCTGAATCATACCCTCTGTATTCTAGTTTTTCCAACCCTTCTATTAAAATCTCCAGGGCGTTGCCCGTGCCAATATAACCTACAATTCCACACATATTTGGTTTTGAAAGGGATTTCCAGTAGTTTATTAGATTATAGATGGACTTTTCGCCATAAATTAACCAATAATTTCCTCTACTTAAAATTCTTCTGTGGGTTTGGGATTTACTGAGCCTTCTGGATTCAGGAATAAATTACCTGCCGCGTCGTTTTGATAAATACAGTCTATTTTTGGGTTGGCGTCTAGACTACCTGTGAAACCAAAAGTATTCATGCGGTTTTTACACTGACGGACTTGTTCTTCTGTTATCAGCCTTCTTTGTTCTAGAATGGACCAGTTGTTTTTCTTTAACACGCAACCTGGCCGCATTACAGGCTGTGATACGTACACATTAAAGGGGTTAAGAGTGATAAACACCCTTAGGTCCGAAACAATGGCACTAGCGCCAAACTGCACACATATTTCTGGGTTGGGGGCACTGCGATCTATTACTTCTCTCGATGCTACATTTGGACTACTTGTAGTTTGTCCTGAACTCAAAGCAATACCCACACCTATCCCCAGGATGAAAATGCCGGCACAGATGGCCACCAGGGTATAGTTAATTTTTTCCGGGAAAAAAGGGGTGCCTTTGCTCTTGGTGGGGGTTTCTGTATAATATCTGGAATAGGGGGATTGTGGTTTACGCCTCATGGCTTAGTTTTGGGTTTTTGTCGTATCTACATGATAACTAATGGTTTATATTACTGGGGTTGGTGGTAGAATTGTCGGGCGTGGAAGGCTGCATATCTTCCATTTAGCTTTAGTAACTCTTCATGGGTTCCCGATTCTATGATTCTACCCTTTTCCAACACTAAAATCCGGGTTGCTTTTCTCACCGTAGCCAGACGATGGGCAATTACAAATACCGTACGGTCTTTCATTATCCTTTCTAATGCTTCTTGTACCAACACCTCCGATTCTGAGTCTAAGGCGGAGGTAGCCTCATCTAGGATGAGGATTTTCGGTTTCCAGAATATGGCGCGCGCAATGGCAATCCGTTGTCTTTGTCCTCCTGAAAGACTCACACCTCTTTCTCCCACGTATGTATAATAGCCCTGGGGTAGATGGCAAATGAATTCATGGGCGTTGGCAATTATTGCTGCTTTTTCTACCTCCTCCATGTCAAAATTTGTTGCCCCAAAAGCTATATTTTCTGCTATCGTCCCGGAGAATAAATTAGTTTCCTGGGGGACTATTCCTATTTGTTTCCTTAGACTTTTTATTGTGATATCTTTTATGTTTATCCCATCAATTAATATTTCTCCTTCATCCACGTCATAAAAGCGAGGCAAAAGGTTTACCAATGTGCTTTTCCCCGCCCCCGATGCCCCCACTAAGGCAATTATCTCTCCTTTTTTTGCGGTAATGTTAATATTTTCTAATACTTTTTTTCCCGGCGAGTAGCTGAAAGAGACGTTGCGATATTCCACGTTGCCTTCTATATTCTCCAGTTTAATTGCCCCCGGTTTTTCCACAATCAACGGCTTTACTTGCAGCAATTCAAATACTCTTTCTACTGAGGCCTCTCCCTGTTTAAATTCATTATAATTGCTGGTAGTTATGGCGATGGGATCTATTAGTAAAGCCACTGCAGTAAGATAACTGATAAAATCGGCACCAGTCATGTTGTTTAGAGAGATTTGCCAGCCGCCCAAAAAAAACAGGAAAATTATACTCATTGCCTCTAGAAAGCCCACCACCACGTACTGAAGGGCCCTATTTTTTTCTGCAGCCAGTTTGGCTTTTCTAGTATTTTCTGCCTCGAGGGAAAAGCGTTGTATTTCATATTCTTCTGCAGCAAAAGCTTGTACTAGTCTGATACCAGAAATAACCTCGGTAAGCAGGGATGATAGATTAGAAACCCTATTTTGACTTTTTCTGGTCAATTCTAGCAGTTTATTGCCAAACCAGGTGATTAAAAGTGCCATCAGGGGGGCTATGGTTAAAGTAGCTATAGTCAGTTGCCAATTGACAAAAAACATGTAGGCAATTACGACAATTAGCTGTAGAATACTAGGGATAAATTGGTGGAAAATTTTGTTGATTACCTCGCCAATTCTGTCCACATCTTCAGTCAAACGGTAGGCTAAGTCGCCGGTTTTAGCTACTTGGAAATAGCTTAAACTAAGGGTTTGTAAATGGGCATAGACTAGTTTCCGCAAATCGAAGGCAATTTGGAGGGCGGCTTTTGCCATGAAAGTATCTTGCCCATATTGAGTAAATCCCCTGACAAGGAAGACTACAGCAGACAATCCCGCCAGGGAGATAATAGAGTCCAAATCCCCCTTACCCACATACTCAGCCATTCTACCTGCCAACCAGGCCATAATGGGCCAGAAGGTGGTAAAACCAATAGTGCAGGCAAAGGCAATGGCAATAGTTTTTGCTTCTTTGAGGATATGGGGGATGAGTAACCGATAGCTGGATTGGGATAACAATTTCAAACCTGTCCAATGGGCGATGAGTGGCCGACGTGTTGTTAATTTTAACAGGCTAAGAGGCCATCCTTTGAGCTTTTTGTTTTCTTTCTCTTAGGTAGGCGAAAAATTCCTTGGCTTCCCGCAATCGTCTCTTAAACATTTGGGTGTCACTCAACATCTCACCGACAATAGGGATTATGGCCCGTGGGCGGAAGTAGAAACGACGATACATTCTAGCAACTGCCTCTTCAATTTCGGCGGCAGATAGATGGGGGTAGGAGAGGGGTGACAGTTGGATTCCAGAGTCGGCCACTAGCTGGGTGTCGGTAAACCAGTTGTTTTCCAAAGCCTGTTGGTATAATTCTGTGCCGGGATAGGGTGCGGCAATGGACACCTGAATAGTGTGGGGGTTAATCTCACAGGCGAATCTAATGGTGTCTTCGATGGTTTCTTGGGTTTCGTTAGGCAGTCCTATGATAAAAGTCCCATGGACCTTAATACCCAATTTACGACAATTTTCCATGAATTTGCGGGCTACTTCTAGTTTTATGCCTTTTTTGATGCCGTCAAGGACTTTCTGATTGCCAGACTCAAATCCCACTAGTAATAGTCTTAAGCCGTTTTCCTTAAGTTTTTTAAGGGTATCATAGTCCAGGTTGGCGCGGGCGTTACAACTCCAGGTAAGTTTAAGTCGTTTCATGTGTTCACTGATGGCGATAGCTCTTTGTTTGTTGATGGTGAAGGTGTCGTCGTCAAACATGTATTCCTTAACCTTGTCGCCGAAGAGACTTTTAGCTATTTCCATTTCTTTGCCAACGGCGTCTGGGGATTTAGCACGGTACACGTGTCCACCAATGGTTTGTGGCCATAAACAGAAGGTGCATTTAGCTGGACAGCCTCTGCCAGTGTAAAAGGAAATGTAGGGGTGTAGAAGGTAGCCGATAAAATATCTGTTGATGTCCAGATTTTCCGCATAGACGGGGAAGACGCTGGGGAGAGAGTCCCAATCGTGGATTAATTCCCTTTCGGGGTTGTGGATGATATTGCCGTTTTTGTCGCGATAACTCAATCCCTTAATTTCAGAGAAGTCTTTGCCTTCTGCTAATTCCTTACAGGTGAAGTCGAATTCATTCCTACAAACGAAGTCCAAAACGGGATAGTCTCGTAGGGTTTTTTCTGGCAAAACCGCCACATGAGCGCCTACAAATCCCACTTGGGTGTCTGGATTTTGGGCTTTGATGGCGGCGGCGCATTTAGCGTCATTAGCGAGGGTAGGGGTGCTAGTGTGAATGATCACCAATTCGTAGTCTTTGGCGATGGCTAAAACCTCTTCTAGGGTTTGTCCGTGGGGTGGGGCATCTACCAGACGACTACCCTTAACCAAAGCTGCTGGTTGTGCCAGCCAGGTGGGGTACCAAAAGGAGGTAATTTCCCGCTTAGCTTGGTATCTCGCCCCGGCGCCTCCGTCAAAACCGTCGAAGGAGGGGGGATTGAGGAATAAGGTTTTTTTCATTAGTCAAGTCACTCCCACAACCACAATTTTTTCCCCTCATTGTACTATTTGCCCTCCCTATCCCGTACTGCTTCATTGCAATCCCCCACCCTGAAAAGAATGTAACAAAAGTTTACAATAATTTCTCATATGGGAAGCAGTTTTAAGAGAAAATAATTAGGGTGTGATTAAGACCTGGAAAATAGGAAAATATAATAGTTTGAGGGATATGTTGAAAAAAAGAGTTTTCATTTTTCTGATGGGGATTCTCTTGGCGTGGCAATCCTTTGTGGGGGAGGCAAGCGCGTTGAATTTAAGCGAGAAGGTGCGGACAATTCCCCTGAATGAGGAGGGGGATATGATTACTCTTTCCAACAAGGAGGTAGCCAAGGGGGCCGCCCTCTTCAAGAATAACTGTGCCCAGTGTCATATCCAGGGGAAAACTAAGACTAACCCCAACGTGACACTTAGCAAACAAGCTTTGGCCAATGCCCTCCCCGCCAGGGATAATTTGTTGGGTCTAATGGATTATATCAAACATCCCACCAGCTACGATGGGGAGGAGGATTTGTCTTTACTACACATGAATACAGAACGTCCTGACCTGTGGCCGGAGATCAGAAATTATACTGAGGATGACATTAAGGCGGTAGCAGGTTATATTCTAGTGCAGGCCAATGCCGATCCCAAGTGGGGCAATCTCTCTTTGATTGACAACTGACAACTAGGATAGGCAGTCCGCCCATCGTACACAATGCCATAACCACCGCCCCACACCTTGTTTTTGAGCTTAAAACTGCCAACGGGTGTGGGTTTAATTTGCCGGGGGGTCAAGTCAGTCAATTCCTCCACTTTCCCCCATTGGAAAATTGTATAATTGGTACTCGTGGCCTGTTGGAGACGAATTCCGGTTATGGCCGCTTTTTATGTTCAAAATTGACACCCCATGTCAAAAGCTAGAATCCTACAGCCGGACTTGGTGTTGGGAGATGTGGTTATCCACATAACTCCTGAATTACTTAAAAAATACAATCTGAAGGGTTTAATTTTGGACGTGGATGAGACTCTAGTGCCCTGGAATGAAACCGACATTTCCCCTCAACTATTAACTTGGATTGAACAGATACGTCCCCACGTTGCCATTTGGCTTGTCAGTAATAATTTTAGCTACAGACGTATTGAAAGAATTGCCAATTACCTGGGAGTGCCCTTTTTGCACGGTGCTGCCAAACCCTCTCGTCGTAAACTGTTGCAAGCTGTCCGGGCCATGAATCTGCCCTTAGAACAAATTGCCATGGTGGGCGATCGTCTGTTCACGGATATTCTAGCCGGCAATCGTTTAGGGCTCTTCACCATTTTAGTGGAGCCCATGGGGTCCAAACAGTTTTCTATCCGCAATTTTGAGGTTTGGTTGTCCCAGCTGTTGGGTGTTTCTCTTAGTAAACATTAATATTTGTTTGCATTCCTTCAAGTTTTGCTAGACAACTTAAAAATCTAAAAAAAATATTAAGAAAATGGGGGTTTAAAAAAAAACGTGGCAATATAGGAGTCGAAGATAATATTGGGGTCAGCCGAATAAAGACCCTAAATATAAGGCCTGGTTGATATACTAATTTCATTTATACCCATAACGGGGGGGCTCTTTCACGGGGCGCCCCTTACGGTTTTTGGGGAAGTAGGGGTGAATAGATGGCCGTGTCTAGACATAAGGAGATGGTCTTGAGGAGGGGAATAATAGCAAATGGGGTTTTCAGGACAATTGCCGTAGGCCTATCTACGGTTTACCTTTTTTTGATGACCATCTCTTCTTCAACGGGTGGGAATTCTTGTCCAGAGGAGGAGTTGTATTCTGGCCAAAAGCCTTCTCCCACCACTAGGAGGGTAAGGTTGCCAGAAGAGGGGATTGAAATATCTGTGCCTAGCAACTACAGGGTTATAAAAAGGAGTAACGGCGAGGTAGAAGTCCTACACCCCGCAGACTATGCCCTTTTGCGGTGTGTTGCCGAGGGAAGGGGATATGGCAGGGGTTATTATTCGGAGATTATTACCCTAATACCTAGAAAAGGAAACCTGACCCTGCTAGAACAAATAAAGAGGGACTTTCCGGACGAAGAGGTGGTTGATAGCTATTCAAGGGGTGTTTTGTCGGGGTATATTATCCAGTCGAAGGTAGGTTTAAGTCTTCCGGGTTTCATCGGCGCACACCCCACGAGGAAGGATGTATTACTGGTCATCAGTGCTAGTTGTGACTGTGACGTTGAGATGCAGGATTTCCTAGAGACTTTGTCCAGACTGGAGGTGGGGGTTTTGAAATAAGGGGAGATGGGGGTTGCCACCACTGGGATTAGGGTATAACCGGAGGTAGGGGGGTGGCATAGAGGCTGTTACTGGTTTCTGTGGGTTTAGGTTGAAGGGAGTCTAGTAAATCCCAGACTGCCTGGACAAGACGATCACATCCTTTGCCAGTTGCGGCGGAGATAAGGAAAACCGGATTAGTGGTGAAAGACTGGAATTGGGCAAGGACTTCTTGTTGTCTTTCCTCCTCCACGCTGTCGATTTTATTAAGGGCGATGATTTCTGGACGTTCGTCTAAACCCTTGCCATAGGCGCGTAATTCCTGACGGACTACCTGATAGTCGTGAAGGGGCTCGGGGTTATTAATGTCTACCAGATGGACTAAAACCCTTGTCCGTTCGATGTGTCTGAGAAAGTCATGCCCTAAACCGACACCACGGGAGGCACCTTCAATCAAGCCGGGAATGTCGGCAAATACTGTACCATCTCCTGTTGGTTTGCGCACCACACCCAAGTTGGGTACAAGGGTAGTAAAGGGGTAGTCTGCAATTTTGGGACGTGCTGCAGACAGGCAAGCAATGAGAGTAGATTTGCCGGCATTGGGCAACCCGATAATCCCCACCTCTGCTATCAGTTTTAATTCTAAACGGAGACGACGGTATTCTCCTTCTTTCCCCGGTAGGGCGTATTCAGGCGCGCGATTGCTGTTGCTAAGAAAATGTCGATTACCCAGTCCTCCCTTACCTCCCTTGGCTGCCACAAAAGTCTGTCCTTCTTCCACTAGGTCTACCAGTAATTCCCCTGTATCTGCGTCGTATACTACTGTACCACAGGGCACTTCTATTATTAAGTCCTTGCCGTCGGCGCCAGTACAATTGTTTGGACCTCCCCTTTTGCCGTTTTCAGCGCGAAAATGACGGACATATTTAAAGTCCAAAAGGGTTTGTAGTCGATTCACTGCTTTTAGTATTACATTTCCCCCTCGGCCGCCATTGCCGCCAGAGGGGCCCCCCGCCGGTACATATTTTTCCCTGCGAAAGGCGACAATTCCATCTCCTCCTTTTCCCCCTTGCACTTCAATTTCTACTTGATCTATGAACTGCATATGTGCCGTGAGCCTTATCTTCTTCTACAGCCAATATTTATTTTAGCCATTTCCCCATTTTCTCGCCCCAAGCCATGAGCAATTTTATCCCGTCGTAGCTATAATTTCCTCCCAAAAATTCCTTGATTTTACGAAGGAATTTGTTTCTCAATTTTTCCAGAGCACCACATATTAATTTCTACTTTTCTTTCCTGACAATTCTGTTAATAACTACTAGCCGATGCCTGTCTCAGCAACTCACAGAAATATTCAACCACAGTGGAGGGTTTTATTCTCCTTTTTCGGGCTATTTGTTATATATCCAGGCCCTGCTGATGGAGGGGCAGGTGGGGGAGGTGGCAGAGCCCCGGGGCTGGGCATTAGGTTTCTGTTTTTCTGGTAGAATTTGTGGGGACAATTTTAACCCTTTTATTACCCCTAAGTACTTGCCAACTTTCTGAATTTAATTTTAGGATGTCATGGCCGTCATTAGTTTCAGTTAAAAATCCCTGAAATATTAGTCCTCGTGCCAGATGTTCCCATTGGGCTCTACTAATATCCCTGCCGAGCCCATAGGTGGGGAGTAAATGATGACCGCATTTATAGACTTTTTTGGTTTTATTGCCTCTTAAAACATCTATAATATGCCTGACTCCAAATCTTTCGCCAGTGCGGGCGACACAAGACAAAAACTTTTTGGCCTCTACAGTCCAATCTTCCACATTTTTGGGATTCAAACAGTTATCACAGGCCCCACAATTGCCCTTAAATTTTTCGCCAAAATATTCTAGTTGGACGGTGCGCCGACAATAGGGGGTTTCTGCATATTCTTTCACTTTAAGGAACTGTTGTATTGCCAATTTTTGTTCTGTCAAAGTATTCTTTTGTCTAATAAAATATCTGATTTTGTGTTCGTCTTGAGGGCTGTATAGGAGGATACAAGTGGCTGGATTACCGTCCCTACCTGCCCTTCCGGATTCTTGATAGTAGCTTTCTAGATTTCTGGGCAAATCGTGGTGAATGACAAAACGGACATTTGGTTTGTTAATCCCCATGCCAAAGGCAACGGTAGCCACCATAATCCTCACCTCGTCTCGTAGAAAAGAATGCTGGTGGTGTGTGCGTGTCTCGTAACTCAACCCGGCATGGTATGGCACAGCGGAGATGCCGTCTCGCTGTAGACTATAGGCTAAATCTTCAGTGGTTTTCCTGGTAAGACAGTAGATAATACCGGCGCCTTGAAGAGAATTTATTAGTCGGAAAAGCTGGGGGTAGGCTGGTATTTCTTTGGAAATAACCTGATAATACAAATTGGGGCGGTTAAAACTGAAACGGTGTATTATGGGCTCCCGTAGCTGTAACTGAGAGATAATATCCCGTTGTACACGGGGAGTAGCGGTGGCAGTGAGTGCCATAATGGGGACGTGGGGGTAACGATGACGCAATTGTTTTAGTTGACGGTACTCTTGGCGGAAGTCATGTCCCCATTCTGAAATACAGTGAGCTTCATCTATAACGAAGGAGGCAATAGAAACAGTGTTGGCCAACAAGTGGAGAAAGTCTTGAAAATTCTCACTGACTAGTCTTTCTGGGGCCAGGTATAGGAGTTTACATTGTCCTGCTAAAAGGAGTTTTTGTATGTTTTTGATTTCTTCTCCTGATAGGGTACTATTGATGAAGGTAGCGTTTATTCCTTTTTCCTTAAGGGAGAAAACCTGATCTTGCATTAGGGAAATGAGGGGGGAGACGACGATAGTAACACCCTGTCTTAGGAGTGCGGGTAACTGAAAACAGAGGGATTTGCCGCCGCCGGTGGGCATTATCACCAGTAAGTCTCGGTTGGTGAGGGCATCGGCGATGATTTTTTCTTGCCCTTCTCTAAAGCCGTCATAGCCGAAGTACTTTTTTAGGGCTTGTAGTAACGATGTCATTTTCCTTTTACGGTGTTACTTTTTCCTATTGATAAGTATTTTAAATACCTTCCATAGTCTTTATTTTTTTCTATTTCCCCTGCCCCCGTCTTCTGGAATCCTTATTTTAAAAGGGTTATAAATATTTTAAATCTGAGATTATGGCGAATTAGGGCGAGTTTATATTATAAGTAATGATTATAGTAGCGAGGAGAAACAATTTCATTTTTAATATGTATAGAATGTTGAGCATTTATGCTCTAGTATTCTAAATAGACTTACTGGAATAGTAAGGGGTATTAGCCTGTAGTTTATAAACTGTATATCAAAGGGAAAGGAAAATATGGCAACTTACAAAGTAACTTTAATTACTCCCGATGGGGAACACACCATAGATGTAGCCGATGACCAGTACATTTTGGACGCCGCAGAAGAGCAAGGTATCGATTTACCCTATTCCTGCCGCGCTGGTGCTTGTTCTACCTGTGCCGGTAAGCTAATTGAAGGAAGCGTAGATCAGTCCGATCAGTCTTTCCTAGATGATGAGCAAATCAGGGCCGGGTATGTTTTGACTTGTGTAGCTTATCCCACTTCTGACTGCAAAATCGAAACCCACAAGGAGGAAGAATTGTACTAAACCGAAGTTCCCGGCAGAGTTATAATACTATTGTGATAAAATCATCCGCCCTCTGCCGGCGGTGGGACTTGCATCTCTTTCTCTCTCTTGTTTTGTACTCCCCTCTATGGGGGGTGTTGTTGTATTTTGTTATCAGTAACGAAACTCACCAGAGAAAAATTGGAACCTGGGGACAGGGATAATAGTCTAACGGTGATAGAAAAAGGGAGAATCAGCCATAAAGACAGGCCAAGATATATACCCAGTTTATCTGATTCTCTTTCCATAGGCAAATACGGATTGCGGAAATGTTGTCGTTGTGGCAATATTTCCCTGCAAGTGGGGTTTATTTTGTGATGATATTGTCATGGAAAAATGGGTTAAGAATATGTGGAAGAGTAGTATACTTCGCGGTTTAGCTGTATTATTATTAGCCACGGGGAGTGGTTTTGTGCCCACTGAGAAGGCAGGGACTACGGTGACCTTTCAGGAAACCGAGGTGAAACAGGAGGATTTTATTGCGGTAGCCCAACCCCTTGGGGGAAACAGATATAATTTGCTGGTGATTGAGCAGATTCCCAAAAAAAACAGATGTTGGCGGGAGGAAGGAGAAAACCCGGTTTCCGTAGACTTGTTACTGCTCAATTTTGATTTTACTGGCCATTGCCGTCGTAGCACTGATGCCAATGGTTATTCTATCCGCTATGATGGACAGGACTATGGCTTGGATTATATCCTTGCCCTGGTGGAAAGGAACGGGGAGGTAGTGTTGATGGGCTACAATCGTCGTAATACCTCAGCGTCGCCCATAGTGGTGGGCTCGACTCGGGGTATAAGCAGAAGTCCTATGAAAATTTTTCTCAATCCCGGTTGGCGTTTTACAAAAAGAACCTATGAGGGGAAGGTGTTGGGACATGTGTACTTCAGTTTTGATTCCAGCAGGGCTCCTGTGATGGAAAATAATGGTACAAGTCCAGCAACCAACAGTCCCAACGTCATAGATGCCCCACGGGGAGCCAATGGAGGTGAAAAAGGGAGGGTGTTGAGAGAGATTGTGGCGCCTCCGGCCAATGTGGCGCCTCCGGTGGGGGGAGAAAAGCCACAAAAAAGAAACCGGAAGGCATCACGTTTTGAGCGCTTTTCTGAGTACTAAGACTATCTCTTATGCTTCGGTAGTCTCTTCGGCGGTGGTTCCTGAGACCTCTTCTACCGCTTCAGTGGCTGGGAGGACGGCTTCTTCTGCCCCTTCAGCTGTGGCTTCTGGCAATGTGGCAGCCTCCCCTTCTGCAGCGGCTAGTTGTTTTTCTTTCCATTTTTTGGCCATTTCCTCGGCCTTTTCAAAGACTAGTTGCCTATTTCTGAGCATATCCCCTGGTTCGGGCTCTAATTGCTTAGTAGACAGGGAGATACGACCTCTTTCGGCGTCCAGGTCAATGATCATCACCTTAACCTCGTCATTGACATTGAATACGGCCTGAGGGGTTTCGATGTGCTCATGGGAGATTTCGGATATATGCAATAAGCCGCTGACGCCGCCGATGTCAATGAAGGCCCCATAGGGTTTGATACCACGAACAGTGCCCACCACCACTTGTCCTACCTCTAGGCCGTTCATCTTGCGCTCCACTAGGGCCCGGCGGTGACTGAGGACGAGACGGTTGCGCTCTTCGTCTACTTCCAAGAATTTCAAAGGTAGCTCCTGGCCCACTAGGTCTTCTTTGGCGTCTTTGACACTAATATGAGAACCGGGTATGAAGCCCCTCAAACCTTCTACTTTCACCAGGGCGCCGCCGCGGTTGGTAGCAAACACATGGGCGTAGACTGTGGCGTCTTCTTCCTTCAACTGACGAACTCTCTCCCAGGCGCGCATGTACTCAATGCGGCGGATGGAAAGGGTTAACTGCCCGTCCTCGTTTTCATCGGCTAGGATAAAGAATTCCCTGGTTTCATTGGGTTTCAACACGTCGGTGGGAGATTCCACTCGGTTGATAGAAAGTTCTTGCAGGGGAATATAAGCGGCGGTTTTGGCACCTATATCAATCAAGGCTCCTTTCGGCTCGATGTTAAAAACTGTGCCGACTACAATATCTCCTGGGCTAAAACGGTAGTCGTATTGTTCTAAAAGAGCGGCGAACTCTTCACGGGTAAAGCCGATGTCCACGTTACGGGTTTCTGTTTGATTGACCATAGGCATTTCCACTGTTTGGCTGTGAGTTGCGATAATGTTGATCCCTCCTGGATAACTGAAAAGAAGAACAATTCAAGTTTAGGGGATTAGATGAGTTAGAGTACAAGATCTACTATTCTACCCTTTCTCGACCCTGTAGGGGGAACTTTCCTTACCCACTAAATGGGGATTATTCCCTGGCGGGCTGATGGGCAGCTCTGGCGAGCTGATGGGCAGCTTTAAACCCAAACCCCCACCCCTTGGCCCCCATCCCTCAAAAGGAGTACAATCTCCGGTTCTGCTTTTATTATACAAAAGACCCATTGTAGCTCATAAGGGAGGGAGGAGACCATTAGAGATTTTTTGGTATTTTTTGGTTGTTTTGGACGGAAACCTCTACCGTTAGGGAATTTTTCTCATTTTCTTCCTCCACAGTTTTGTTTTCCAATTCCTGAAGCATTGTCACAAAGTCTTGGATGCTGGTAAAATTCTTGTAGACGGAGGCGAAACGGATATAGGCCACCGGGGAAATATTACTAAGATGAGCCAGGACGAGGTCGCCGATTTCCTTGCTGGTGATCACCCGGGGTCGTTTTTGTTCTATTTCCGACTCTATTTTTTCCACTACCCTTTCTAGTGTTTCTAGCTTAACCCCTGTTTTTTCACAGGCCCTTACTAGTCCCCTTAGGATCTTAGTACGGTCGAAGGATTCTGTGCTCCCGTCTTTTTTAATCACCGTGATGGGGACAAACTCGATTCTTTCGTAGGTGGTAAAGCGGTAGTGACAACGTAAACACTCCCTTCTCCGTCTAACACTTTTCCCCTTATCCGTGGTTCTGGATTCAATTACCCTTGTTTGACTATAATGACAGGAAGGACATTCCATAATCCCATGTACAATCCCATAATCCTATTTGCCTCGTGTTGTGAGGGGAACACCCCGTTCGGGGCGCAGCATATTTTCTCCATGTTAGCAAGTGATATTAACATTTTTTTATATAAAGAGGAAGAAATAAAACAAAAAGCCCCCCACCCCGGGGGGCGACGGGAGACTTGTTGCAGTTGTGGCTCCTCCCATGGGGAGGGGTTATCTCTTCTCGATTCTGGGAGGTTCTCGGAATACTACTGCGAAAAACAGGACCGCAATGGTCATAGCAAAAACCAAAATATAAGCCACTACTTCCATGGTTACCTCTCCTCTGTCATGTAAATGGGAAAAAAAGGGAAGGATAGAAACGGGGGTTTAATTCTATCCTAACCCATAAGACAGTCATTTAGGCTTCTACACGGCGGGTGGTCTTGTCGCCCACTTTTTGGAAGACACCCCACTCTACCTGTTCTGGATCTAGGTCGGGATCGATACCGGCAAAAACGTCGCGGAAGAGGGTACGAGCGCCGTGCCAGATGTGCCCAAAGAAGAAGAGGAGAGCGAAGGTAGCATGGGCGAAAGCAAACCAACCACGGGGACTGGTACGGAACACCCCGTCGGAGTTGAGGGTTTCGGTGTCGAAGCGGAAGGGTTCACCCAACTGGGCTTTGCGGGCAAAACGTTTTACATCCAGGGGATCGGTGAAAGTTTGACCGTCCAACTCGCCGCCGTAGAAGGTAACAGTAACCCCTGTTTGCTCGATGCTCAACTGGGATTCAGCACGACGGAAGGGGATGTCGGCTCGGACAATGCCGTCTTTGTCTACTAGAACCACGGGGAAGGTTTCAAAGAAGTTGGGCATACGACGCACTGTCAATTCGCGTCCTTCCTTATCTTTGAACACAGGGTGTCCTAGCCAGGCTTGGGCTATTCCATCCCCTTTATTCATGGGGCCGGTGCGGAAGAGACCTCCTTTGGCGGGGCTATTGCCGATATAGTCATAGAAGGCTAGTTTCTCGGGGATAGAAGACCAGGCCTCGGAAAGACTTGCTCCCTGAGCCAATTTTTCCTCCACCCGCCGTTGGATTTCTTGTTGGAAGTATCCCTGATCCCACTGATAACGGGTTGGCCCAAACAGCTCTATTGGGGTTGTAGCGCTGCCGTACCACATAGTCCCGGCTACAACGAAGGCGGCGAAGAAGACGGCGGCGATACTGCTGGAGAGTACTGTTTCGATGTTCCCCATTCTGAGGGCCTTGTAGAGTCTTTCAGGGGGACGTACGCTCAGGTGGAACAGGCCGGCGATAATCCCCACGATCCCAGCGGCTATGTGGTGGGCCACCACGCCACCTGGGTTAAAGGGGTTAAAGCCTGCTGGTCCCCATTCTGGTGCTACTGGTTCCACATGTCCCGTTAAACCGTAGGGATCGGACACCCACATACCAGGCCCCCACAAACCGGTGAGGTGGAAGGCGCCAAATCCGAAGCAGAGTAAACCCGCCAAGAACAGGTGAATACCGAAGATTTTAGGTAGGTCTAGGGCCGGTTCACCGGTGCGAGGGTCGAAGAAGAGGTCCAAATCCCAGTATACCCAGTGCCAAACTGCCGCCAAGAATAGCAAACCGGACAGGACGATATGGGCTATGGCCACTCCTTCAAAGGACCAGAAGCCGGGTTCAACTCCTGTTTCGCCGGTTACGCTCCAGCCTCCCCAGGAAGCGGTCACCCCCAGACGGGCCATAAAGGGGAGCACAAACATCCCCTGACGCCACATGGGGTTCAATACTGGGTCGCTTGGGTCAAATACTGCCAACTCGTACAACGCCATGGACCCCGCCCAGCC
>DVEF01000069.1 GCA_015295805.1 Geminocystis sp. M7585_C2015_104
CAAAACCGGGGAGAAGGGGAATTGTAAGAGTGGTTAGGTGGAAAGGGAGTCATAAGAGGGAAGGGAATGGCAAAGTATTTTACCACCTCTTATAACTAGGCGATTACACTGTGGGCGAGACAGCAATTCACTGAAGTGACGGGCGGAAAATATGATAAAATCAGCGTCACGGCCGGGGCTTATTTGCCCGAGATGTGGCAGATTCATGATTTGGGCAGGGATACGGGTGACAGAATCAATCCAGTCACTGTAAGGGGTATCTAAGTGGGCGATTCTGACTGCCTGGTTAAAGACTTCTAACAGATCGTAGTCGCCGAAGGCAAAAAAGGCATCCCTACAATTGTCACTGGCAAAGGCAACATTTATCCCCGCTTGTTTCAACTCTTTGACTCTAGTAATGCCTCGCCAGAGGGGAGTGGTGTCGGGTTTTCTGTCTTGGAGGTATAGGTTACAAAGGGGAAGGCTGACAATGGAGATGGGTGTCTGGCGGAGGAGGGATATGGTTTTACTAACCACTTCTGGGGATTGTACTGCTAGACTGCAACAATGTCCACAGAGAATGGGATGAGGGAAGTTGGTTTTTAAAGCCGTCTCTGCAATTTTCTGCAAACAGATAGAATCCCGATTACCGTTTTCGTCGGCATGAAAGTCTAGGGGGAGATGTCTTTCTTTAGCTAACTGAAATACCGTTAACAGTTGTCTGTCAATTTCAGGATTCATATAGGCAACTCCCCCTAATATCCCCCCAACAGAGGCAATGGTGTCGGCTAGTTTTTCTCCCTGTAAAGTGAGAAAATAGTCTAGACTTACAAGGCTAACTACCTGGAGGATAATCTTGTCTTTCCATTTTTCCCTTAACTGTTGCCATACCCTCAGACTTACTTTCCCTTTTTCGCCATCACAGTCTAGATGAGTTCGTATTGCTATTGTACCGTGACTATATGCGCACTGGAGGGCAAAATCCATACGTCTGTACAAGTCTCCCTCATCCCATTTCCCCTTATCCCTTTCTAGGGTTTCTAAGGCGGTATTGAAGTCTCCTTGTAGGTTGGGTGCACGCTCGACGGTGTGAGTTTTATCCAGATGGGTATGGCAGTCGAGGAAGCAGGGTAGGAGGATTTTTTTTTGTAAATCGATGCCTACGGTATCAGGATGGGAGGGGATGATTTGATGGATCCTTCCTTCTACTATTTGCAAGTCGCACAAAGTAAGATTCTCTCTGGTGTATCCCCGAAACAGATGACGGATGCCACTGTCAATGAGGGAAATGGGAATGTGGGCATTTTTCAACCAGTATTGGCGGGGGTTTTTTTCCATTGGGTTTTTGTCCATCTTCACAGAGAGTTGGTTTAACAGCTAATTTATCATCTTTTTTACAGCAGGAATACCCCCCCACATTGTGATATGAATTGAGTTACAAAAACTTGAATTTTTGTTAAAAACAATTCAGACTACGGCCTGGTACACTGGGACAAGAGGGTTTTAATATCCCCCACAACCAAGGCCCTCCAGCCTCCCCGTGGGGCCTAGGGTATATAATGACTATACTAAACCCCCTGTTGGCTTCTTCTAGACGACCAGTTTACAGTCCATACCAGAGTTTTTCAATTTCTGTGATAACTGTTTGATTTGGTGGTGGCTGTATCTTGACTGGAAGACTATATTCTACCCCGGGTATGGACTTAGTCCAAGGGGTGTTGGGTAATTCTTTTATGCCCATGGGAATAACGGGGCGAAAACCGTATTTTGCCAGCACTACTTGTTGTTCTTTTTCTGTTAAGTAATCGAGGAATTTTTGGGCAGATTTTGCCACGGATTTGCCTATATTTTTCTTGACAACCGCCCCAGTTATAGTGGTTTCTATTGTAGGGTTTGGATAGTAGATTTTATAGGGTTTTTTCTGGCCTTCTTTGGCCTGTTGCCATCGGTAAAGTGCTATGCTTTCATAAACAGTAGCTACGTCAGCATCGTTTGGACCTCGGGCTATGAATTCTTGTAGTAAAATATCAGTAGACCTAGGAGGCTGATAGACGGACTTTTTAACCAGTTTGAATAAATCCTGTACTTCTGGCTTGTTGACATCGTTGGGGGAGATGTTATTATTTTTTAACTTGTCTTGCGCCCACAGGTATAATGTTAATTGTCCACTATTGGAGCGGGTGGGATCTGTTATAACTAGGTTAAAACTGCCCCATTCACTTTTGCCTCCTATTTTGCCCCAATCTCGCAGATTAATAGCTTTTTCTATCTGATTCCAGTCAAATTTGTCGCCAGGAAACAGTATATTTCCTCTTTCTTCCCAGCCTACCCCCACCATTACGGTTTTGGCTATAGGCTTGGGGGTGTCATAGAATACTTCTGCTTCCCCTTGCGCCTTCAAAGTTGTTTCCAATTCTTTTAGCAACTCCCCGTTAGCCGGCATCAAAATTGCGGCCTTAAAGTCGTTTTTTTCCTGGATAAAATTCGATATAATATCCTGAGATCCTTGAACCTTTAATTCAATTTCTATGTTGGGGTATTCGTCTTCAAACTTGTCTTCGATTTCCTCTAATGCTTCTGCCAATTCTGACCCGATCACCACATTCACCGTAGTTTTAAGAAAAGGAATAGGCAGATAAGTTAAACCTAAACCTGCCAAAATAATCCCTATAGATGTTAACTGTTTTTTAGGGTCTTTTTTGACTTTAATTTCCCCTCTTCTACCACCAGAAGTCATTGACGCGTTATTGCGGGTTGGTATGAGTAGTCTGATAAGCAAATTCTCCCTATCACTGGTCATTTTTATCACCTTCCAAAGTCCAATCCGTTAAAAATGTTTTCTCCTGTAATTCACTCAGCTGTTGAGTTAATTCTTGTAGTTCATTTAACGTGCTGACATTTTGTAAATCTGCTCTTCGTAGTTTATTCTGTAGCTCCTGCAGAATACCAGCGGCCTCTGTGAGCATACTGGTAACAGAAAAAACCTGGGCTTGCCTGGCAGATTTTGCCTGTTCAGTGAGTTCGATGTTGCGCAACAAATTCATTTCGATTTGTTTTAGTTTTTCCAGTGCGACACCAGTTGCACCTTTTTGTCGCTTCCTATTTTCCCTTAGTTTTGCTTGTAAATTTTCCAGGGATAGTAGGGAATCATCTCCAGACAATCTGTTACTCAATTCTTCTATTTTCTGTGGAAGTTCTAATATTCTATCACACATGTACTCCACAGAAGTAAGTAAATCCATTTGAGATGCTTCCCGGAGCAAAGTTTGTGCTTCCTGACGCAAACTTTCTGCTTTTTCTATTAGGTTTAATGCTTCCTGTTTTGCCTCTTCTAATTCTTTTGCCAGACTTTCATTGCCGATTTGAGAGGAAGAAGACTGCCTATTATACTCCCTTTGATGGAGAAAACCGGCAGCTACAAAGCCAGCAATGACTGAAGTTGGCAACATCAGATAACTAGGTAAGCCGACTATCCTCACGCCGGAAAAGAGAATAACACTCCCGGCCGCCACTGCCAAGGGATAGTTAAGGGGATTTGTCAGTCTTAGCATACAATATCTCCTTAGAATTCTAGTTGAATATTAGCCATTAATTCCTGGATGGTTTCCGGCCTGCCATGGCGATAATAACCCCCATTTAACTTAGCAATTCTTTCCAACACTTGGGGATTAAATTCTCCTTCCTTGCCATAACCAATAGTGAAGAAGGCAATCCTTTCATCACTGTTGAAACCACTTTGTTGTAGTTGTTTTTCCAACTCCTCCAGAGTTATCTTGCTAGTGGTATCATCGCCGTCACTGAGAATAACAACGGCATTGATGGCATTGGGTTTAACATTTTGGCGCAACCAGTTTCTGGCAAACAGGGCGCTATCATATAGACTAGTACCCCCATGTGCCTTCAAACTACTAATATAGGCAATCCCCTTATTTTTGCTTTCTGGTGTGCCCTTTACTAGTACAGGCTGATGTATTCTATCATCAAAAGGTATAATGACAATTTCTTCTTTTGGGCCGAGATTGTTAA
>DVEF01000070.1 GCA_015295805.1 Geminocystis sp. M7585_C2015_104
GCCATGGGTGGTCAGGTAATTGCCAATCAGCATAGCATTAATCCCCGACTTCAGCCCTTGTTTTTGCCATTCTCCCAAAACTGCCTCTCTCCCCCCGGCATAGCGTAGAATTTGGGTTGGAAGGATAAAACGGAAAATGGCAATGGTTTTGAGAGCCTCCAGGGGGTTTAATTTGGGAAGATGACCTAGAGGCGTGCCTTCCCTAGGATTGAGGAAATTAATGGGCACCGACTCCACCTCCAATTCCCTAACCGCCAACGCCAAATCTACCCTATCTTCCCAGGATTCCCCCATGCCAATAATCCCACCGGTACAGGCCTGAATCCCCACTGCCTTGAGGTTTTTAACTGTTTCCACTCGATCTTGCCAGGTGTGGGTGGTAACGATATTCTTATAAAAATTGGCAGAGGATTCCAGGTTATGATTATAACGGGTAACGCCTGCCTCCTTGAGAGCCTTAGCCTGTTCTATCGTCAACTCCCCTAAGGCACAGCAGGGCTTGAGACTAGTATGGGCGATAATATCCCTAACAGCTGCCAGTATCTCCTCGAATTCCCTTTTCTTGGGACTATTGTACTTTGGCCCCCTGCCTTGGGACACCAGACAAAAACGTCTCGCCCCGGCAGCCTCTGCCGCCAAAGCCGCCGCTAATATTTCCTCCCGGGATTTAAGGCCATAAATAGGGACATCCTTGCCGGGATGGTGGGCCGATTGGGCACAAAAACTGCAATTCTCCGAACAATTCCCCGACTTGATATTCATTATGCTACAAAGATCCACCACATTACCGCAACAGGCTCTCCGAATGCGATCGGCATATTCACACAACAGGAGGATATTATCTTCTCCTTCTATTTCCGTCAGTTGTAGTGCCTCCTCTCTTGTTAGCCTGTAACCCTCAATAATCCTATCACTCAGTTGTTGCAACCACCGCCGTAGCTCTTCTGCTGCCTGGCAGCAGCTTACAACACGAGTGCGGTTTTGTATATCCGTACCACTCACCAGTGTCCTCCCCTACTATACTACAAGCCATCGATTATATCAAAAGGGGACACCGAGACGGCCCGATAGCTCATCCCTAGTATCCCCTACGTGTATATAGTTAATTAGCCTACACTAAAGACACCCTTTCTACGGGTTTAAAACTAGGTACAACCAGTTCTTTGTCCTGCTTGGTCAGCTTGTTATAGAGTTTTTCGGTGTTGGGGAAATTAGCAGCAGGCAAGGTGGGGAAGCGACGATAGGGCACCGTGTCCTCACCGAACAGTTGGGCATATTCCATGCTGTTGACAAGGGCAGCAATAAAGGCGCGGATGCCCTTAGTAGCTAGAATCTGGTTGTAGTATTGGATTTCCTTTTGGTTGAGAGGCGCCCGGCCGAGGAAGTGTTTGGTACCCAATTCGATTACCTTGGTATTGGGATAGGGGGTATAGAATTCCTTGATGTACAACTCGGAGCATCCCAACCCCAGGATAAACTCCTTGACAGTGATTTCCCCGTTGGCCAGTTTGCTTTCCAGGTTGGTAAAGTAGGTGTTGACAACGTAGGGCTCAATATCCCGCTCAAATATCTGACGATAGGCCGCACCGATTACATTCTTCAAGGCCACCTTGTCGGCAGTGGTGGTCAGCTTGAATATCTTGGTTTGTTGACGTTTGGCGCTTACCCCCTGATTGATACGAGCCTTGATGTCCGGTTCAGTGCGCAATTCCTTCACTTGCCCCAACTCGATAAATCTTGGGGTTTCCTCTTTTTCCACTCTCTGGCCGATGTCTTCGCGGATGGTGCCCACCCTCAACATGCGCATTTGATAGCCAGCGGGGGTGAGATAGCGCTCATAGGGCACAGTGTCTTCCCCAAAGGCCTTGATGTACTCCTCACTGTCTATCAGGGCGTCGATGAAGGCATAGAAGCCTTTTTTGGCGCATATGTCGAAGTATTTGTTCATTTCCGCCCGCCCATAGGTTGGCCTTCCCAGCAGACGACGGTGTATGTACTCTATCGCCTTACATACGTAGTAAGGAGTCCAGTAGGTCTTGAGGAAGGTGTCGGACTTGGCAAGTATGCGGATGAACTCTCTGAGGCTAATTTCGCCGTTTTCCAGTTTAGTTTCGGCGGCGGTGAGACGTTGGCCCTCGTACACGTCGCGGCCAAAGACCTGACGATAGGCGGCACGGATTACAGCCTGGGTAGAACTTTCCCCGAATTTAACGCTGACTCCGTTGCTGCTGCCAGGCAGCTCGTTGTTCAAACGTACTACCTTTGCTCCCAGAGATCCCGGGTTGAGTCCTATAGCCCTGGGATTGCAGTTTTGATTATTAATGGCTGGCCCTCGGTGGATGAGAATTCTTCTGGTATCCTTGCCAAAAGGTGCCGGACTGCTGCTGGGATTGCGGGTTTCTTTGGGGAAAATGGCACCAAATTGGATTTCCAAGGGATCGTTACCAGAGCCATACACGTGTTGATCCGGCAGGGGACGCTCGTACTTAGCAAAGGTGGTGATGAACTGAGGCACCTTCCGGAAGGGGGCACTATACTTGAACAAGTCTTGTTTCATCCCCCAGTTGCGACATTCTTGTGCCTCTACCCCCAATCCCCTCAGATAGGGTACAGTTTCCTCCCCGAAGTAGTCTGAGTATTCCTGGGAGTCTACCAGGGCGTCTATCAGGGCTGGTAATCCCCCTTGGGAGACGATAGCAAAGTATTTTTGGAACTCTTCCTTGGAGGAAGGAGCACGTCCCAAAATATGACGGAAGGCCAACTCCACAACCCGAGAGTTACTGTAGGGCTCATAAAACTGTTTGCGATACAGCGGCGACTTAGCCAAACGGCGGATAAACTCCTTCATGGAGATGTCGCCGTTTTTCACCTGGGACTCCAGATAAGAGATAGACTGAGAATAGGCCCGACTAATATCTCTCTCGAATACTTGACGGTAGGCCGCCTTAACCACTGCATCCTTCTCGGTGGCAGACAGGCCCGGCTTCATCACGAACTTCTGACGACGCTCAGCCGCATTGTAGTAGCTTTGAGGTAATTCTAGCCCCTGAACGTCTGGAGAGTAGCTTTGACGTACCTTGTTAGCTGGGGTTGGGGTTTTCAGTTCGTTGATCAGGTCTTCAAAGTACTGACTGATAAGGTCTTTGGCCTCCTGGTCATTCTTGAAGTAATTCATGCAGGCCACTCTCATCTCCATTAGAGCTACTACTGTAGCATCTACGGAGCAGGCATTTTCCAAAATCTCCTTTAACCCCCTGGTGTTGACTACGAGGATATTAGGATCCCCAGCTACAATTGCATAGGTAACGTAGCGCAAGAACCAGGACAGATCCCGCAAAGATTTGGTCATCCTTGCGGGACCATAGCGGGAAACATTGATGGGACGGAATCCTGGCGGTATAGGGCCAATGCTGGGGGTAGTGAATATAGAGAAAAACCCAGCCAAGAGGCCACCAGCTCCACCAGTGCTATCCGCAGCAATATAGGTTTGTACTGCCTGACGGGCGGCTTTCACATCGCTGGGCACCTCAGCTACCCCAGCCCCCACTCCTACCAAAGCCTTCTCTTCCTCCTCTGCCGGGGGTTTTTCCAAGAAGGACATAGGAGACCCTCCCGTGAAAATACGGTTGGCTGCACGGGATACTATCAGCTCCGAGTTTTTACTGAGAATTTCTGCAATGGCCAACCTCTTCATCCCGGAGTTGAAATATGTCTCCAACTCCCCTAATTCTCTGTTGTCTAGGAAACGGTCCTGCTGTTCCGCCTGACTGATGGTGGATACAGCCACCGTTTGAAACAATTGCGGCCTGGCTAAATAACTTCCGCTACTTGCCTTTATAGTCATTGATTTTTTTTCTTAAAATCCAATTTCTTTATCTCTTCATTGCATCTAGATTAAATCCTTTTGGCATCTGATGGGCACTTTGTTAAAATTTATTACAGTCGGTCCATCCTATTCTCAGTTTTTTTCAAACTGTCTTCTGTCATGACAAACATTCCTCAGTTGGGTCGGTTGGGAGTGGTCACCATCGGGCGGAATGAGGGAGAAAGACTAGTAGAGTGCTTAAAATCCCTCCAAAAACTGTTACCACCCTATGTCCCTGTAGTGTATGTAGATTCGGGATCCACCGATGGCAGCCCAGAAACCGCCAGGGGATTCGGGGTGACTGTCATATCCCTGGATGCCTCCCTGCCCTTTACTGCCGCCCGAGGTCGCAATACTGGGTGGAAATACCTATTAGCTCACTATCCCCACCTGGATTATATTCAATTTTTGGATGGAGATTGTGAGTTGTTGCCCCAGTGGTTGGAAAAAGCTATCAGTCGGATGGAGGAAAACCCCCAGTTAGCGGCAGTCTGTGGCAGGGTAAAGGAGAAATATCCCCTTAAATCCGTATATAATCTGCTAATGGACATGGAGTGGAATACTCCCGTCGGTGAGGCTTTGTACTGTGGCGGCAATGCCCTTATTCGCGTAGAGGCTCTCAAACAGGTAGACGGTTATAATTCTAGCCTAATCTGTGGGGAAGAGCCAGAGATGTGTATTCGTCTGCGGCGTAGGGGGTGGAAAATTGAACGCCTTCCTGCAGACATGGTCATACATGATGCCTCTATGTATCATTTTAGTCAGTGGTGGCGGAGGATGGTTCGCGGTGGTTGGGCTGTAGCTCAAGGTTTTCACCTTTATGGCCGTGCCCCCGAAAACTACAAAAAAAAGGAACTTTTTAGCGGCTTCTTTTGGGGTTTTTTATTGCCATTTTTCTCCCTTATTCTTATCCCTTTTACCAGCTGCTATAGCCTACTTTTATTAATTCTTTATCCTATCCTTTTTTTTAAAATTTTTCTGTATCGTCGTCAATTTGAGCCCAATAATAGGCATGCTTTTATATATGCTTTCTGGTGTGTTATTTCCAAGTTTCCCCAGTTTATAGGACAAGTAGAATACTGGCTTAACAAGCTGAGAGATAGGAGGGCAGTTTTAATTGAGTACAAGTAGTGGAATGAATCAAAAAGCCATAATTTTGCTGATCATAGACTTGGCTTGGGAAAGATAGCCACCCCCGAAGAGATTAAAGTGGTTGAGGATGTGATAAAGATTATAAATGAGCTTGCGTTGCTGGTAACCGTTATCCAGAGGGTATTCTTGATTATAGGCTTGGTAGAAGGCTGGAGAAAAACCCCCAAACAACTCCGTCATGGCAATGTCTGCCTCCCTGTCGCCATAATAGAAAGCAGGATCGAATATTACAGGCGTACCATCTAGAGTGAAAGAAGCATTGCCACCCCACAAATCCCCATGGAGAGGCGAGGGGTGTGGCTGTCTATCCCTTAGACAATCTCTAATTTTCTCAACAATTTTGGTAATATTGTCGAAGTTGGCGCCTCTACGATAGGCCAATTGGAGTTGGTAGCCGATTCTCCTTTTAGCAAAAAAATCCGCCCAATTATCGCACCAATCGTTGATTTGTGGGGTTGAGCCGATAGTATTATTCATTTTCCAGCCAAAACGCGTCTCTTTCCGGCATTTGTGCAATTGTGCCAGTTTTTTCCCCATCATCTGCCATGATTGACTACTGCCTCCCCCCAATTCTAAATGTTCCAACACCAGATAACTTTGACTTCCCGCAACACCATAACAAATGGGCCTTGGCACTAGAATAGTATTAGTCTCAAGGATTTCCCGTAACCCCTCCGCCTCGGCGACAAACATATCCAAGCAAGAGGCATCATTCACCTTGACAAAATAGCTTCTCCCCTCACCCACCAGTTTATAGGCTTGGTTGATACAACCCCCTCCCAACGAGTGGCGATGCTGTAAGACAAACTCCTCCTGAGTACTTTTACTTATAGCCTTACAAATTTCTGACCACATTATCCCTCTTTTGTCTCAAAACTGCTAACTAAAGACCAAACACTTATCAACAACCATTAGAC
>DVEF01000071.1 GCA_015295805.1 Geminocystis sp. M7585_C2015_104
ACTGTACACCGTCCTTACCCACAAAAACGGCAACGAGGAAGGGGAATTACAACCCATTCTAGACGGTCGAATTTATATCCCGGACCCCACCGCCTTTAACCCCAACAAACGTTGGATTAGGACTGACCTCAAGTGGTCTAATCTCAGATTTGCAAAGGCTTTCTTACGCCATCTTGTACTCCACATTTCTGCTATTGCCGTCGCCGAAAAGATTAGTGAAATTCACTGGTGTATCTCCTATCCCGCCGCTTTTTCCAAAACCGATAGAATGACCTTCCACCGCAGTTGGCAAGAAATCTGTGATACCCTGAGTCCAAAAACTGGCTTGGAGTATTCAGTACCACAAATAGATGATGAACGTCGTTTTTGTACAGAAAGTGTGGCCCTAGCCCAGTATTTCAACGACAAGGAAAAACACCCCCTGGTGCGTACCACCTGTATAGACATCGGCGGTGGCACATCTGATATATCCATATGGGAAAACAGGCGTATTGTGTACCAGTGTTCCCTCTCGGTGGCGGGTAAGAGTATCTTCTCCGAAATCCTCGCCCATAACCCCCCCTATGCCCAACAGCTTATGGAGGAATTCATACCGGGTGGGTGGCAAGAAGGTACTGACTTGTCCATAATGGCTAAAATAGATGTCGCCCTCCGTCACAAGGGAGAAGAATGGCTACATTCAAAACGGATTTATAAAAACAATGACCCCTACTTCCAACACCTAATGACTATTACTGCCATTGGCATAGCAGGTCTATACTACTATATAGGTCTGTGTCTTAAAGTACTACACGAACAGGGAAAATATTCCACTCCCCAAGTCACCCCGGTATATGTCGGCGGCAATGGTAGCCGTTTCTTCCACTGGCTTTCCCCCACCGGCATCTATGACAAAAATGCCGAACTCAACAGGCTACTCAGTTACATTTTGAGTAAAGCCTCGGGCTTTTCTGACACCCAAGAAAAAACCCAACTAAGTAGTCGCCCTAAACACGAGATAGCTGCCGGTTTAGTGGTTTCCCAAACCGAATTGGAAGGAATCACAGAGTATACCGACTTTGATGTCATCGCCGGGGAAGATTTCTATCTAGAATACCATGATGATAAGCAAGAATATAGGCTGGAAAAGGACTGGAAGTCTCGTCTCCACCTGGAAGGAACTATTACCAAAATGGATATACCTCGTCTTACCAATCTCAAAAACTTCCTCTACGAATTCCATGAGGGTTTAAGAAACTTGGGCATAGAAAGTCTACAACCCCTCCCCAAACACGACTACAGACACCAAAGGGGAGAAGATGCCAATGCCCAACTCTGGCGAGAAGTCTATCGCCATCTAGAGGACAAACTCCTAGACGTAAGAGGCGAAGCCAAAGATATCCGGGAGGCCACCCCCTTCATTATGGGTTTGAAATCCCTCCTACACATCCTGGGCAAACGTTGGGCTGACGCTTGGAGAGGATAATCCTATTCACCGTATCACAAATTCCGGAAACTGACATGCTTCCATCTAAATGTCCAGTTTGTGGCAGTCTCTTAATACCCGGGAAAACAAAATGTACTGTATGCCACTGGGACTTGACTGCCTATTCCCTTTCTAAACCGAAGGATATACTTAGAAAAGCCGAAACATGGGCTAGAATCGCCCTTAGTAAGCTCAATAAATATAAACTGGAGATGAGGCAATTGAAACAAAAAATGGCAGAATATAACCATGAATTACTCGAAAGAATTGCCCGCCTAGAAGACAGGGTGAAAAATCTGGAAGAAAGAATACAACTGCTAGAAAATGAAAAGGAAAATTCGGAGATAAAAACCCAGAATATATACCACTCCGAATTCATCGAGATAGAAACAGATACAGAGACCACTGAGGTAGTTGCAATCTCCTCACAATCCCCCCAAAAAAACAGTGCAGAATCCCGGGCAAAACCTGTTTCCATAAACCCCTATGAACAACAACTAATTGATTGTTACAACCAAAACCCCACCAGTCTCCAACAATATTCTTGCTCAGTAAATCTCACCAAAAGTACCTTGGAAAATATATATCTCAACCCGGGGGCCGAAATTATCTTTGAGCCTTCTAAGTTTGAGGAGTATCTAGTAGTAGAATTACCCAATAGTGAGTTCCGCTTACTCCCCCACTGGGAGCTGAAAATTAATACCAATATGAAGGCCATTATGCACATATTCCATATTCAAGGTGACCCCAAAAACAACAGGAAATTTAGAATAATAAAAACAGCAAAAGTAGTGCCGCATGAACAGGAAAAATGGCGCCTGGTTGAAAAAGGAATTCTGCAATTTCAATAGCCTCCGGAGGTATCTATGAAAAACAAATTCCTCACCCTGACCATCATTGGTGTACTAACAACAACCCATCCCTCACTCCCCCCCCATTTCACCACTATTTATGCCCATAACACTACTTTTTCCTTCTCCTACCAACAACAAAATTACCCCCACCCTAATCCCGCTCCAAATAATACTATAATTCCCCTTATAAATCTGTTTCTAAATATCCTTATATTAGGGTGTTTACTTTACTTATTACTCCTTCTGGCAGACCCGAGAGGGCCCTTGAGTTCTTTGATCAAATTAAACTTATTCAAGGGGGGAAGAATAAGCCGGGTATACTCCGAATTGTCTAAAGAAATAGGTCAGGTTGAGAGGAAAATAGAATTCCTGGCAGATAGGACACAGAAATTAGAGGAGACTAATGAGAAAATCCACGCAGAATTCAACAAAAAAATTGCGGAGATTCAGCTCTCACTCTCAGAAATGAGCAGCAAGATTATTCAGTTGAAAGAAGCAACAGATGTCGAACTGTCTTTGCTGCAGAGTGGCAATGAGGAGCTAAAAGGTACAACCAAAATACAATATGAATACAAAGAAATTCAAACTCAGACACCGCAAATCAGTCCACAAGAAGAATCGGAATACTCATCACTGTTAAAAGCCTACAGAGAAAACCCTAATAGTCTCTTCCACAATGCAATACAAGTGGCCCTCACTAAAGAAACAGTAGAGAAAATAATGACTGGCAGCTGGGGGGGAGTAGTAGAATTCCAGGAAGACCACCGCAGAGGAGACTATTATGTTGTAGGGGATGACATGGGCTCATTTTATCTATTCTTAAATCCCGACACACTTTTCAATGTCCAAACCCTGACAGACATAATAAACAAATCAAAAATATTTCAATTCAGAGAAGGCCCTAATAAGAGTTATATGGGGAAAGATATTACAATCATAAAACCGGCTTTGGTGAAACAGGAAAATCAATACTGGCGCCTGGTGGAATCGGGAGAAATTGAATTCCCTGTCCACTAGTCTCTGGTTTTAAAAGGTGGGTTGTAGAAGCTGTGGGTGTTTATAATTATAGACCCCTACTTGTGGCTCATATGGGGGGATGAGAATTGAAGTTAGCAATAACAAAACTTAACATTATGACAAGACTACTAGAGGGAAAATACTGTTACATTGTTGATATGTGTGTCTTACCCGGCGTCTATGACTCACAACAAGGGCAATCATAGACGTCAATGGCTACAAATTTTAACAAGAACGAACTAGTCAATAGGCAAAAAGTAGTAAGATTCTCCAATGAGTTTAACTAATTTTCCCTGGCTGACGACTATCATCCTCTTCCCGGTAATCGCCGCACTATTTGTTTGGCTAATCCCGGATAAAGAGGGCAAAACTGTTAGATGGTATGCCCTAGTAGTGGCTCTACTCGACTTTTTCCTTATAGTTTATGCCTTCTACATAGGATACGATTTAGATAATCCGGGTTTACAACTGGTAGAAAAATATACCTGGATCCCCGATTTAGACCTAAAATGGTCAGTGGCCGCCGATGGCCTGTCCATGCCTCTAATCCTCCTCACGGGATTCGTTACCACCTTAGCTATCATGGCGGCCTGGCCAGTCAGTTTCAAGCCAAAGCTATTCTACTTCCTCATGCTGGCCATGTACGGCGGACAAATTGCTGTCTTTGCCGTACAAGACATGTTACTCTTCTTCCTGGCATGGGAGTTGGAACTAGTCCCAGTATACCTGATCCTCTCCATCTGGGGGGGGCCTAAACGCCTCTACGCCGCCACTAAATTCATCCTTTACACCGCAGGGGGTTCTTTGTTTATACTTGTGGCCGGCTTGACCATGGCCTTTTACGGCGATACCACCACCTTCGACATGACGGCCATCGCCCAAAAACACTACCCCCTGAATCTTCAAATACTCCTATATGCCGGCTTCCTCGTCGCCTACGGTGTCAAACTCCCTATCTTCCCCCTCCACACCTGGCTGCCAGACGCCCACGGTGAAGCTACTGCCCCCGCTCACATGTTGCTGGCTGGTATTCTCCTTAAAATGGGGGGCTACGCCCTAATACGTATGAATGCGGCAATGCTACCGGATGCCCATGTGATTTTCGCCCCAGTGTTGATAATTCTGGGAGTGGTAAACATCATATATGCCGCCTTTACCTCTTTTGCTCAACGCAACCTGAAACGCAAAATTGCCTACTCCTCCATTTCCCACATGGGGTTTGTCCTAATTGGCATTGCCTCCTACACCGAAATCGGTATGAGTGGAGCTATGTTACAAATGATCTCCCACGGGTTGATTGGGGCCAGTCTCTTCTTCATGGTGGGAGCCACCTACGATCGCACTCACACTCTCATGTTGGACGAAATGGGTGGAGTGGGCCAAAAGATGAAAAAAATCTTCGCCATGTGGACTGCCTGCTGTCTTGCCTCCCTCGCCCTACCCGGCATGAGTGGCTTTGTGGCGGAATTGATGGTCTTCATAGGCATGGCCACCAGTGATGCCTATAGTCTTACCTTCAAACTGGTAGTGATTCTCCTGGCGGCCGTCGGCGTCATCCTCACCCCCATCTACCTGTTATCCATGTTACGGGAAATGCTCTACGGCCCAGAAAATCCCGAGTTAGTAGCCCATACTCACCTCATTGATGCCGAACCCCGCGAGGTGTTCATTATCGCCTGTCTGCTAGTCCCAGTTATAGGTATTGGCTTGTATCCCAAGTCAGTTACAGCCATCTACGAGGCCACCACTGACCAGGTAACCGCCTTCATTCGCCAGGCAGTTCCCACCTTGAAATCAGCGGCCACTGCCTCCCTCTTCCCAAACACACCCCTCAAAGCACCTGCCATTAGGTAAACCCAAAAAACTTCCCCGCCCGCTTGGGGTGGGGATAAGACAAGCCCGTGGGGTATAGCTTCCCCTAATCAGAAGGAAAAAGTAGTCCTGATGGTTCCAATCACCAGGGGATCATTCCTGTTGTCGTTTCCCGGCTTTGTGACTATTATCACTCCGGGAGTAATACTTATGTTGTCGTTTATAGGATACTGGTAGAAGGCCTCCACATGAATAGAAGAATTCTCTCCCCCTAGTCTTTCCCCGTTTACTCTGATATTACTTTTTGTCTGCCAGGGGGGCATCCCCACAATAATACCCCCTAAACTTCCCTCTTTGAACAAGTCCGGAAACCCCAGTGTTACTGCCCAATACCAAAAATCAGAAGTACCCCTCCCTATTGTGATATTCCCATCGTCGTAGGAGGTAAGGGTTTTCACCTTGGAATACCCTCCCCATCCCCCTATCACAAAGTTGTCTGCCAACCGCCATGACATGGTGAGAGAGTAGCTGTTGTAGGAAGCCCTCAACGAGTCCTCGCTAGGGGCTAAAATATTACTGAATTTGCCACTGATTTTCGCTATTTCTGGTACGTTATACCCATGTCCATAGGTAAACGCAATGGCAAAATCCTCGTTGGGATAGTAACCTAACTGACCTGTAATCCCATATGGGCCATTAAATAAGCCCTCCCCCTTCCTGGGTGAAGCCGCCGAAAATGCTAGATACCCCACACTCAACTTCCACTTATCCCAGTTTCCCTTAAAGCCTATACCCGTGCCCGGGGGGTGATAGTAGATGTAATTGCGGGTGCCAAATTTAGACAAGGCCGCGCTAGCGCCATCCCCGTCTAAAAGGCTTATAGTTTCAGTAAAGTCTTCTACCGCACCCCCAGTCCCCTCCAGCCATACGCTCATATTATCAGTAACAGGAAACCTGTAATATAAAACCTCCACCGCCACCTTGTTGTTATTTGGTTGGCTAAAGGCTAAAGTCGCCTGGCTAGTTTCTGCCGTCTCCGCCAAGTCGGGGAAATTCCCTGTTGTCAAACGAGTATAGAGTAAATCCTTGCCAGTAAAGCTCGTATTCAATTCCAACCGGGTGCGATGCCCAAATACAGGCACCTTTTCAATGTTCTCACTTCCCCCACTCTTCTGCCCGTTGAGAATACTTGCCAGCCCAAATACAGCTTGTCCTGTTAGTTTGGTGGTGGTGGAAAACTGATTGCCCTCCAGAAAAGCTACCCTGCCTTCTAACTTGTCAACTTTTCCCTGTAAAGCTGCCAACTCTGCCTCAAACTCCCTCAACAGTCTCTTCAGTCTATCCAAATCATCTGCCGGCAGTGTGCCCCCTTGTGCTTGTAAACGCTCTATTGCTTGCATACATGCGTTCAAACCCGCCGCAAACTCATTGCGACTTATCGCCCTGTTGCCTCTGAAAGTCCTGTCCGGGTATCCTACAATACATCCATATCTCTCCACCAGATTCCTTAAGGCCTCAAAGGCCCAGTCTGTCGGCGACACATCCCTCAACTGCGACGCTGATGTTACCTGGGGTAGCTGTTGTTTATTCTGGTTGTATTCCTCCAACCTGTCTAATATTTCCAAAACTTCTGGACTACCCCATGCCACCCCACCATTCAATAATACTGTATTCAGTAATACTGTTCCCACTCCTGCAAAACAGACCTTTATAATGCCACTACTTTTCATATTTGTCTCCGTTCCTCCTTCACAAATTTTTCATTTCTTCCATTTAACCAATTTTTCGCCAGCCTCTACCAATTTTCCTGATTTTTTCCTTTTTGCCCCTGATTTCTTGTTCAAATATTCCCACATTTGCGTTTTTTTTCGCTAGGATAATATCATGGCGGCAGGCAAAAGGACTGCCAAAACACTCGTGTTGACAAAGATTTTATTGAAACTAAGAGTCAACAACAGGGAAAAAGAGGAGCAGAGAGAGAGGAGAAAAAAGGAGATGTGAAATAAAGAAAGTTAAACAAGGAAAGCAGATGGGAAGGGCGCGGGGGGAAAAATAAGAAAGAAGCCGAGAAAAGCAGGAATAAAAAATAAGGAGGAAAAAGATAAAAAAACTCCTACAGCCGGATTTGGAAACTAAAAAAATGAAGTTAAAAATTAAATAAAATTTAAATAGGTTGGTCGCCAATTGAGGCCTACAGAATATAATAAAATAATAAAAGTGTATGAAAATATATCTCGAACATTGACAACATACCTCGTTGAAAAAATTGTAAAATAATTGTTATAAGAACTTTTAGTGGAGTGTGATTAATACAACTCACCGAACTCTCAAGAAGCTCTGGATTACTATCAAACTCGAAATACGGTTTCCAGGAGCATATAAATTAATCCAAAGACCAGTTGATGAAACAAGGCATGGGGCGCTGCCGTTAGACTTATTTAATAACACCTCATGACTCGCCATGACAGGCTCAAAATAGATAAAATGTAATTTTTTCAAAAATAAATACGCTGGAACAACTTTCGAGAGGGAAACAAGGATATCATTTTTTTATTTTGAAACGCTGTAAATAACTTTTAATTAAATAAATGTTCTGATTACAGAGAATAAACAAGTTTTTGAGTGGGAGGAAAAAGAGATAAATTCCAGAGTAAGGTTGAAGAATTCAAACGAATCAGCAATTTTACCTGGAGGTGGTATGAGAATAAGTTTACCTGTTGTTAGAGGGTATAAAATGACTTATAGAGAGATAAGATTTGACCACAAAGGAGAGAAAAAAAGGAAATATAGCAGGTTTCTGGGAGAGAAAGTACTTGCGAACCTGCGAGAAGCAGATAAAGCTATAGGGATTTGCAACAATTAGGAATTTAAAAAGTTTACTAACCCTAAACAAAAAAATGAATAAGGACATGAAGAAGTGCTTTGATTTTGATGACCTATGCTAGCTGGATATTGGGAGAGTGGATGAGAAAAAAGTATTTGTTATTTGTGATAAAGACGGGGGAATAAAAAGATGTTCAGGGGCATTTTGACTGTTAACAAGGAGTATAAGGGCAGATAAGAAGGGGGAAGAGCTTTTAGGGGGTAATAGGGGAGGTTTTTGAAATTGGCTATCAAGGAGGTTTTGATGTCCGAAAAGTCCAAACTCCGGCTAAAGACCTTGACAAAAAGACATATTCTGGGATAGAACTGGGGGAGGGTGTATGACAGCGGCAGGCGAGGGTACTGCCAAAGTGCTTGGCGTAAAAGAAAAAGCACATTTGCTAAAATACTGCAACTAACTCGATAAAAGAGAAAGTCTAGCCTGGTACTCAGCTTCTAAGTGAATGAGATGGAGAGGAATTTGAAGAGACTGGGATATGCGGAGACAGTCCTCGTACTCGGGCTGGACATTGAGAATTTCACCGTTATGATAGGCGATTTTTACACGGACATCGCCAAATTTAGTTTTAACAGAAACAATTTGTCGCTCGAGGACAGCACGGGTTTGGATTTGACGACGAATGCCAAGGGTGGTAGTATGTCCAAATAAGAAATTCTCGCAGATGTTAATCTTATCCAGCTCACAGATAACGGTAAGAAGAGTGCCAAGACGGTTTTTCTTCATGGCAACAGGCTGTTGGAATACATCCAAGGCCCCCAATCGCAACAACTCCGTGGCTACATGGGCGAGAATTTGAGGATTACAGTCGTCAATCTGAGTTTCCAATACGGCAACTTCTTCAAGTAAGGGGGAAGTGGCCGTTTCCCCTAACCAAAGCCTTAAAATATTGGGAAGGGGTAAATCTAGACTGCCTGCGCCTAAACCAATTTTAGTAATTTTCATGGCAGGCGGCGGTCCAAAATCCACAGCCAGGGTGGTGACAATGGCAGCGCCAGTGGGGGTTACCAATTCTCTCTCAATGCCATTACTATATACTGGCACTTGACGGTCTTGAAACATCTGTAGTACAGCTGGCACGGGCACAGGAAGGGTACCATGAGAAGTCACCACGGTGCCACCCCCAACGGGGAGAGGCGAACAGTATAGTCTTTCCACCCCCAGATAGTCTAACCCAATACAAGTACCCACTATGTCCACAATGGCATCGACAGCCCCTACCTCATGAAAGTGTACCTTCTCCACAGTGGTGCCATGGACTTTCGCCTCCGCCACCGCTAAATGCCTAAAAATCTCTATACTCTTCTCCTTGACGGCAGGGGGTAAACCACTGTTGTCAATAATTTCCGCTATGTCGGCAAAATGACGATGAGGACGCCTTTGACTGGAAAAAACCTCCACGTGAATTTTTGTGGCTAGTTGACCATTTTTTAACACCCCTTCTTGCCGTAACTCAAATTCATCCCTTATTGTCAACAGTGCCAGTTTATCACTTAGATACGCAAAAGGCACACCCGCCGACACCAACGCCCCCAAAAACATGTCCCCCGCCACCCCAGTGGCACACTGCAAATAGGCAATTCTACTCATTTTCCTTCCCTCCAAACCATTCCACAGTCCTATATACCCCAATAACCCCACTATAGCTTCTACTCCCAGAACTATTTTAAAAACTAATACATCCCCCAAGATATTTATAACCCTATATTATTGACATTCGCCGGACTCCCCACCTAAAATAGCCATAGAATAAAAATAATAATATAAGACAAAAAGATAGACATAAGTCTATGATTATTGGTCAAAGGAGGTCAAATGCCAAATTTTTCCCGTAGGAACTTCCTGAGGACTGCTGGTATAACCGCGGGTGCTGTTTTACTCAAGGGCTGTTTGGGAAATCCACCAGGGGAGAATCAGGCCAACACCAACAACCCCACTAACACTGCCGCCACTAATCCCAGTCCAGAAGTCCGTCCGGAAACCACCACCATCAGACTGGGCTATATTCCCATTGTGGAATCTGCCCCTCTAATCATAGCCAAGGAGAAGGGCTTCTTTGCCAAATATGGCATGACGGACGTGGTATTATCCAAACAGGCCAACTGGGCCTCTGCCAGGGATAATGTCACTATCGGTTCAGAAGGCGGCGGCATAGACGGTGGACAATGGCAAATGCCTATGCCCCATCTCATCAGCGAGGGCATTATCACCAATGGGAATAAAGTGCCTATGTATGTTCTAGCACAACTTAGCACCCAGGGCAACGGCATTGCCATAGCTCGCACCCACTCAGGCAAAGGATTACATTTGAACTGCAAAAATGCCGCCGAGTATGTGAAAAATTTTGCAAAAACCAATGGACGTAAATTCAAGGCGGCCTATACCTTCCCCAATGCTAACCAAGACTTTTGGATTCGTTATTGGTTTGCCGCCGGTGGTGTCCACCCCGACAAGGATGTTGATCTGTTGGCCGTGCCCCCCGCTGAAACTGTACAGGGGATGCGCAACGGCACTATGGACGCCTTTAGTACGGGAGATCCCTGGCCCTATCGTATTATCACCGAAGATATTGGCCACATGGCTGCCCTCACCGCCCAAATCTGGCCCTACCACCCCGAAGAATATCTGGCCATCCGCGCCGATTGGGTAGATAAACATCCTAAGGCTACTAAGGCCATTCTCAAGGCCGTTATGGAAGCCCAGCAGTGGTGTGACAACCCCAACAACCGTGCCGAATTGATCAGTATCGTCAGTGGGCGCAACTATTTTAATATTCCTGCTGATGTACTTACTCCCCCCTATCAGGGTAAGTACATTATGGGAGACGGCCAAACGGAAGTCAATGACTTTAAAAAAGGCCCCCTTTACTGGAAAGACGAACGAGGGAGTGTCTCCTATCCCTACAAAAGCCATGACTTGTGGTTTTTAACCGAAACTCTGCGTTGGGGGTTCCACAAGGGCAAAATCAACGACTTCGACCAAATCAAAAAGATTATCGACAGAGTAAATAGGGAGGAGCTGTGGCGCGAAGCGGCGGCCGAGGCTGGTTTTACCGCTGACATCCCCCCCACCACCTCTCGGGGCATAGAAACCTTTTTTGACGGCAAAGTGTTTGACCCCGAAAACCCCGAGGCCTATCTCAAGAGCCTAGAAATTAAAAATATCTAAGTCGCTGTTCTAGCTTTTTTTCCTTTCTTTGACTATTCAAAAAAAAAAAAAACAAGGAGAATGTTATGGCCAATTACCTCAGAGTATCTAGTGGCAGAAACGGCAACAATATCATAATTAGTCTCTGGAAAAAATACAGGGACGACCTCCTCCCCCCACTGCTGGGCATTGCCTCCTTTCTTCTGTTGTGGGAAGTGGTCTCCAAGTTTCCAGGAATGCGTTTGCCCGGCCCTAGTAGCCTGTTTACAGATGAACGCACCAGAACACTATTATTGTACCCCTTTTACGACCGTGGGGGTCTGGACAAGGGCTTATTCTGGCAAACCCTAGCCAGTCTGGGACGTGTAGCCCAGGGGTACTCACTGGCGGCGGTGGTGGGCATTAGCACAGGAATTCTCGTGGGCACCAACCCCTTCCTCGACAAGGCTCTTGATCCTATTTTCCAATTTCTCCGAATGGTCGCCCCTCTTGCCTGGGTGCCCATTGCCCTGGTTGCCCTACAGAAAAACCAACCTGCCGCCATCTTTGTCATATTCATCACTGCCGTCTGGCCCATCCTAATCAATACCAAGGAGGGGGTCAAACAAATTCCCCAAGACTACATCAATGTTAAAAGGGTACTGCGACTGTCAAAACAAAAGTTCTTCCTAAAAATCCTCATCCCCTCCGCCCTACCCTACATCTTCACCGGTCTGAGAATAGGAATAGGACTGGCCTGGCTAGCAATCATCGCCGCTGAGATCGTAATGTCCGGAATTGTAGGAATCGGCTTCTTTATCTGGGATGCCTACCAGCAAAACTACATTAGTGAAATCATCTTGGCAGTAATCTACATCGGCGCAGTGGGTCTCCTTTTGGACAGAGGAATCGCCTTTCTGCAAAAACTCATTGCCCCCCAACAGTAACCCCACAACAGGAGGCAGGAACTATGGCACTGTTCGTAGCTGTAGACAACGTAGAAAAAGTATTCCCCAGCACCGGCGGCGGAGAATATTTAGCCCTTAAGGGGATTAACTTAGAAATCAAAAAAGGTGAATTCATCTCCCTCATAGGACACTCCGGCTGCGGTAAGTCCACCCTTCTGAATATAATCGCTGGCTTGGAATTGCCAAGCAAAGGGGTTGTTACCCTCTCCGGGAAGCCAGTAAAAGAACCGGGCCCCGAAAGGATGGTAATATTCCAAAGTTACTGTCTCCTCCCATGGCTGACAGTGCGTCAAAACATCGCCCTGGCAGTAGACGAGGTGATGAAAGACTACTCGGCGGCAGAAAAAAGAGAAATAGTAGAAGAACATATCCGCCTTGTGGGCCTAAGTCATGCCAGTGACAAATACCCCGGCCAACTATCCGGGGGCATGAAACAAAGAGTGGCTATAGCCAGGGCTTTGGCCATTCGTCCACAACTGCTACTGTTAGACGAGCCCTTTGGTGCCCTGGATGCCCTCACCCGCGGCAATCTTCAGGAACAGTTGATGAATCTTTGCACCCGTCATCAAATCACCGCCGTAATGGTAACCCATGACGTGGATGAGGCGGTTTTCCTGTCTGACCGCATTGTGATGTTAACCAATGGCCCCGGGGCTCAAATCGGTGGAATCCTCGAGGTGGAAATCCCTCGCCCCCGTCAGAGAATGGAACTAGTAAAACACCCCAGTTACTACAGTCTTAGAAGTGAAATCATCTACTTCCTTAACCGCCAAAAACAAATTAAAAAACTACGAGCCCAAAAACACACCGTTATCAGTCGTCATGGCCTTGAAAAAATTAACCTTCAAATCGGTTTTGTGCCCCTGACGGCCTGTGCTCCCCTGGTTATTGCTAAGGAAAAAGGTTTTTTTGCTAAACATGGTCTGGAGGAGGTTACTCTTGTCAGGGAAAGTAGCTGGCGTGGCATTGTAGATGGCATTGTGGGGGGTTATCTGGATGCGGCACAAATGCCCGCCGGAATGCCTGCCTGGCTGACCATTGGTGGCCACCAGGGGAAACCGACCCCTGTGGTGACTGCCCTCACCATGACTAGAAATGGCAATGCTATCACCCTAGGAAAAAGTTTTTATGAAAAGGGGATATTCGACGGCAAGGCATTGAAAAGATTTCTCCTAGAATCGGCAGCCGCAACCCATACCTTTGGTATAGTACACCCGAGTTCCATGCACAATCTACTCTTGCGCTATTGGCTGGCCGCCCAGGGAATTGATCCAGACTACCACGTTCGTCTCCAAACTATTCCCCCCGCCCAAATGGTAGCAGACTTAAAATCCGGAATAATTGACGGTTTCTGTGTGGGCGAACCCTGGAATCTTCGTGCCGCTCTTGAAGGCATTGGCTTTACCGTGGCCACCGACTTGGAACTGTGGGATGGACACCCCGGCAAGGTCCTAGGAGTCCGCGAAGACTGGGCCAATGCCTACCCCAACACCCACATCGCACTGGTAAAGGCACTTCTTTCCGCCTGCCAATTCTGTGCCCAGCCGGAAAACCATGAGGAAATCCGAAAAATTCTGGCTCAGCGCCACTATCTGGCCACCAAAATAGAATACATCCAATTGGGAGACCCCCTTAACTATACCTGTAATCTTAATCCCCCCGTCCAGTATGCCCACCACCTCTTTTTCGGCGATGGTGTTAACCGCCCCAGTCGCACCGAGTGTTTGTGGATGATTACACAAATGGCACGCTGGGGAGACATTCCCTTCCCCCGCAACTGGATGGAAATTCTCGAACGTGTCTGTCGGGTGAGTGTATATAGCACCGCCTGTCGCGAACTGGGATTGAGTAATTTGAAATACCGCCGACAACCCATCTGTCTTATGGATGGTGTTTTCTTCGACGGAGAAGATCCCATCGCCTACCTCAACAGTTTGACCATAAAACGAAACATCACCATGGCAGAAATTCACCTGGATAACACCGTTTCACTCGCTATGTAGAGGGAGCAGATTATGGAAACTTATAGAAGAAGGGAAATCGTTAAAAAGATGGAAAAACAACTACAGTTCGACTTTTTCTTGACCATTGATAACGTTTCCAAAGTTTATCCCACCCCCAAAGGCCCCCTGACCGTTTTAAAGGACGTTAACCTCATAGTCAATGAAGGCGAGTTTGTCTGCATCATCGGACACTCGGGGTGTGGCAAGTCTACACTCCTAAACATGGTTGCCGGATTCACAAGCCCCACTAAAGGCGCAGTATACTTGAAAGGTAAAAAAATTACAGAACCGGGGCCGGATAGAATGGTAGTATTTCAGAATTATGCCCTTTTGCCTTGGTTAACGGTATTTGAAAATGTATATCTAGCAGTAGATGCCGTATACCCGGACAAGAGGGAGGCCGAAAAAAGAGCCATAGTCCGGGAACACTTGGCTCTGGTAGGACTGAGTGATGCCGCCAACAAGAAACCTCCCCAAATTTCCGGGGGTATGCGACAAAGAACCTCTATTGCCCGAGCCCTGGCTATCCGCCCCGAAGTGCTTATCCTCGACGAACCCTTTGGCGCTCTGGATCCTATCACCAAGGAAGAACTACAAGAAGAGCTACTCAATATCTGGCAAGAACACCGTTGTACTGTTTTAATGATTACCCATGATATTGATGAAGCCCTATTTCTGGCTGACCGTATAGTCATGATGACCAATGGGCCAGAGGCCACCATCGGCGAAATCGTTTCTGTGCCCTTTTCTCGCCCCAGAATCCGCGATATTATAATGGAGGACCCCCAGTACTACGAATTGCGCAACTACGTCCTAGACTTCCTCTACAACCGCTATGCCCATGAGGATGTGGCCTAGTAGCTTAGCAAAATGTTAAAAAGTATTAAGAAAATGAAGCACAGGGGGACTTAATATCGCAAAATAATCAGCGGAGAGATGTTAAGCCTCTCATTGTTAAAGCAAATCCTCAGAAAGGCCCTAAAGGCTGAGTATGAGAAACAAATATCCACACCTGACAAAAAATTCAGGAAATTTCTAATCCAACCAATACGGGCTTGACCAGTTTTCTGGTTTAATAAATAAGCAGTATTTAAAAACTTGTTTGGAGGAATCCCTAAATGAGTATCGTCACGAAAGCTATCGTGAATGCGGACGCCGAGGCTCGTTATCTCAGCCCCGGTGAATTGGACAGAATCAAAGCTTTTGTAAACTCCGGCGAAGCCCGTCTCCGCATCGCCGAAACCCTCACTGGCGCCCGTGAGCGCATTGTTAAAGAGGCCGGCGATCGTCTCTTCCAAAAACGCCCTGACATCGTATCCCCTGGTGGCAATGCCTATGGCGAAGAAATGACCGCCACCTGCCTGCGGGATATGGACTACTACTTACGTCTGATCACCTACGGGATCGTAGCGGGCGATGTAACCCCCATCGAAGAAATCGGCTTGATAGGGGTAAAAGAAATGTACAAGTCCCTGGGCACTGACATCGGCGCTGTGGCCCAAAGCGTACGCGAGATGAAAGAAGTGGCTATGTCCCTGCTCTCCCCCGAAGATGCCGCTGAGGCAGCAACTTACTTCGACTATGTAATCGGGGCCATGCAGTAAGCCCAATTTTTAGCCCCATCTCTTGTTATCCTCTGAAAAAGTAACCCATAAAGCTATCACCCTCATCTTCTAAAGTCCACTAAGAAATTAAGGAAACAACAATGCAAGACGCAATCACCGCCGTAATCAACTCTGCTGACGTTCAAGGCAAATACCTGGACGCTAACGCCATCCAAAAACTGAAAAACTATTTCCAAAGCGGCGCCCTCCGTGTTCGTGCCGCCAGCATCATCAGCGCTAATGCCGCTAACATCGTAAAAGAGGCTGTAGCTAAGTCCCTGCTATACTCTGATGTAACTCGCCCCGGCGGCAACATGTACACCACCCGTCGCTATGCCGCCTGCATCCGCGACTTGGACTACTTCCTCCGCTATGCTACCTATGCCATGCTGGCTGGCGATCCCTCTATCCTCGATGAAAGAGTATTAAATGGCTTGAAGGAAACCTATAACTCCCTCGGCGTGCCCATCAGCTCCACCGTCCAAGCCATCCAAGCCATGAAAGAAGTCACCGCCAGTTTGGTAGGTGCCGAAGCCGGCAAGGAAATGGGTGTTTACTTCGACTACATCTGCTCCGGCTTGAGCTAATGGCTGTGTAGTCCAGTTGCAAGAGATTAGACTTTAACCGGTAGGGTTAGGATGGTCTGGAGTGAGTGCTATTTTGATCCGACCTATGACGGGGCTGGCTCAATTTAGCATTGACTCTCGACTCCTAACCGTTGTGTTTGCCAGTGCTACAGTTTGAAATGGGTTATAATAAACAAAGAATAATACATAGGGATTGCCGCTAAGGAGTGTGAGAGCATGAGAATGTTCAAAATTACGGCCTGTGTGCCAAGTCAAACCAGGATTAGAACTCAAAGAGAACTGCAAAATACCTATTTCACCAAGTTAGTTCCCTACGATAACTGGTTTCAAGAGCAACAAAGAATCCAAAAAATGGGCGGCAAGATTCTTAAGGTTCAACTGGCCACTGGCCGTCCCGGAATCAATACTGGCTTATTATAATAATGGGATAATCTGGTCATTCCCCCCCATATTAGATTTTCTGTCTGAGGGCGTGGGCGTGTCATCATGCGCCCTTTCTTGTTTGCCAAATTTTCCAACCCCCCACACACAGGGTGATATTACCGATAAGGGTTGTTAGGGCCTGAAGGGTAACTAGCCACTCCCAGGATGGACTATTGTCAAATAAATGCCAGGTTATGGCACACATGGCACTAACTAAGGCTGGCAGCATACCCAAGGCTAACCAGTACCAACTGGGATCTCTCGTAACTTCTCCGTAACGCCACACAAACCAAATTGCGGCTATCCACTCCACAACACTGCAAACATGAACTATCCAAGTGGGGAGAGAAAGTGCGTGCATTATACCTCCTTGGGGATGTGTTCTTGTCGAGGTTATAATATACAGGATGTTTAGTTGTCGAGCCCAGCAGACTATAACATTATAATGACGGGAACAAGAGAAGTCCAACCCAAGTTGATCATACATGGTGGTGCTGGCAGTGCCCTCAAAAGTAAGGGGGATTTAGCAGTAGTCCGTCAAGAGCTCCACCAAATTGTACAACAGGTATATGATTTATTACTGGCAGGGGAATCCGCTACTGTGGCGGTGGTGCACGGTTGTAAGCTGTTGGAAGATAATCCCCGTTTCAATGCAGGCACCGGCTCGGTACTACAAGCCGATGGACAAATACGCATGAGTGCTTCTCTGATGGACGGAGAAAAGCAGAGGTTTAGTGGTGTAATCAATGTCTCTAGGGTAAAAAACCCCATCGAGTTGGCTTATTTTCTCCAATCTGATGAAGATAGAGTCTTGTCTGACTACGGTAGTGCCCAGTTGGCAAGGGAATTACAATTGCCAGTATATGATCCCCTCACGGATTTGCGTTTACAGGAGTGGATAGAGGAGAGGAAGAATAATTTTGCCAAGAAAATGGCAGGGGTAATTGCGGAAACCCAAAAGACATCAGATGACAGAGATAACGCTAGAAGGGGCACTATTGGCGTGGTGGCTTTGGATAAACAAGGAAGAATAAGTGCAGGCACTTCCACTGGTGGCAAAGGTTTAGAGAGAATTGGCAGGGTAAGTGACTCGGCTATGCCTGCCGGCAATTACGCTAATCCCTTTGCCGGTGTAAGTTGTACTGGCATTGGCGAAGATATTATTGACGAGTGCCTGGCAGCCAAGGTGGTAATCCGTGTCACTGACGGCCTATCCCTGTTTGAGGCAATGGAGAAATCCATGAAGGAGGCAAAGGCTAATGGCAGAGACTTGGGCGCCATAGCCATAGACTACCGCGGTAGTATAGCTTTTGGCAAGACTAGTGATATCTTACTAGCAGCGTACCACGATGGGACAGCCATAGGGGACAGTCTGCAATGGCCGGATGAGGGTAAACTAGTTTTCGGAGTCTGACTGGAGGTAGTCAAACCAGAGATTTAATGTCTTCAGTTGTTCACTAGGTTTCAGGGCGCCCAATCCCTTAACTATCACCTTATTCTTGGCATAGACGAAACCACTGCGCAGGTGGGGGGGTAGTTTCTCTGATAGCTTTTGCCAAGCCGGCTCCTGCATTGGAGTTTCTAGTACTACATTTTGTTTTCCTTCTGGTTTGATTCTGGAAAAACCTAGGGATTTGGCCTTAAGTTTCAATTGTGCTACTTCTAGTAGTTGTTGAGCCACATCGGGGATTGGCCCATATCTATCCCGCCACTCAGCTTCTATTTGTTTAATTTCTTTTTGTGAGGTAACAGAGGCAATTGCCCTGTAGGCAGACATTTTCTGTTCCAAGTCGGGGATATAGGAGTTGGGAATAAGGGCAGTGAGCTTCAAATCGATTTGGGTATCCTCCACCATGGGGATTTCTTGCCCTTGCACTTCATTAATGGCCTCTCGTAACATTTCTGTGTACAGGTCAAAGCCTATTGCCTGCATATGCCCGGATTGTTCAGCGCCAAACAGATTGCCCACCCCCCGGATTTCCATATCCCGCATGGCTAAATAATAGCCTGAGCCCAGTTGGGAAAACTCCTGCAGGGCAAAGATTCTCAGGCGGGCGGTGTCAGAGAGGGTTTCGTCATTGGGATACAGCAGCCAGGCATAGGCCTGAATCCCTGCACGTCCCACCCTCCCCCGTAACTGGTACAACTGGGCTAGGCCGAAACGATGTGCCGATTCTATAATTATGGTGTTCACTCGGGGAATATCCAAACCGGACTCGATAATAGTAGTACACAGTAGTAAATCGGCTTCCCCATTGTTAAAGGCTAACATAGTGGTTTCCAGTTGCCCCTCCTCCATTTGTCCATGGGCTATGGCTATTCTTAAACTGGGCAACATTTCTAGTAACATGGCTGCGGTTTTCTCTATCTCTTCGATGCGGGGCACCACATAAAATATCTGTCCTCCTCTGTCCAACTCGTTGCGAATGGCAGTGCGGATGACTTCTGGATGGAAGGGGAGAATTTGGGTTTTAATGGGTCGACGATTGGGTGGTGGGGTTAAGATCAAACTCATATCCCTCACCCCAGAGATAGACATATAAAGGGTGCGGGGAATAGGGGTGGCTGAGAGGGTTAACACATCCACTTCTGTTTTCATGGCCTTGATTTTCTCCTTATGATTAACCCCAAATCTTTGCTCTTCATCTACCACTAATAGCCCCAAATTCTTGAACTTAATTTTATCGCTCAACAACAGGTGTGTTCCCACTACAACATCCAATTCTCCTGTGGCTAATTTCTGGATTATTTCTTTCCTTTCTGCCGGGCTTCTAAAGCGATTTAACAGGCCCACATTAATGGGGTAAGGGGCAAATCTTTCTACTAAAGTCTGATAATGTTGTTGAGATAAAATCGTCGTCGGCGCCAGGAAAACCACTTGTTTGTTAGCCGCAGTTACCACCTTAAAAATTGCCCTAATTGCCACCTCGGTTTTGCCGAAACCCACATCCCCACAGATAAGTCTATCCATGGGGCGGTCACTTTCTAAATCTCTTTTTACCTCTTGAATTGCCTTCAATTGATCGGGAGTTGGTTGGTAGGGAAAAGACTCTTCTAATTCTATTTGCCAAGGAGTGTCTGGGGGACAAGGAGTCTTTCTCAATTGACTTCTGGTGCTGTACAATTTCACCAGGTCAAAAGCCAGTTTTTTAAGAGATTTTTTGACTTTGTTTTTAGTATTTTGCCATTCCCTCCCTGACATCTTATGCAATTGTGGCGGCTTGGTGTCGGGAGAGCGATAACGACTTATTAAATCTAGGCTGTCTGCCGGAACTCTTAACAGTCCATCCGCATATCTAATAACTAAATATTCCCTCCCTTCAAAGGTTTCTAGTCCTATAAATTGACCTATTCCATGGTATTTGTGAACAACATAATCATTGGGTTTTAACTTGTCTAAGTCAACCTGTTTGGAAGCAGCCCTTCTCCTTTTCCGAATATAGGTGGGAGTAGCTAAACTATGTTGTCCATAAATTTCCCTGTCCGTGATGACGGCAAGGCGAAAAGTAGGCAGGATAAATCCCTCTAATTCCGCTTGTCCAGAATATTTCAAAGCTACACAAATGCCCTGTCTTTGCAGAGAATCAATAGTGCCAAAATCGAGGGGATTGGCCACAAACTGGGCGGGGCAATCGTGTTCTTTTATTAAGGAAACAGTTCGAGAAGGCTGGGCAGAGATTAACCACTTGTTGTATCTACTCAGATTTATGTTTTCGTCAATTTCTCTTTTTCCCCTTAAAAACTCCGCGGCTTTAGCAATTTGGTGGGGAGAAACAGGAAAAGCCCTGGTGGATATATCAAAGATAGGGATTGAGGAAATAGGGGAATTTAAAGCCACCTCCGAAAGGAATATTTTTAGGTGTTTACTTTTGTCCAAACATTCGGAAAAGTTGCGATGAATTTTGGGAAGGGTCGTGTTTTTATCTGCTAATAAATCATTGGCTAATTGCCAGTCTTTTTCCGCCTGATTAAACCAAACACTACTATGAGCAACACAGTGTTCCAGTTCGTCAATGGCCAAAATGGTGTTGGAGGGCAAATAGTCCAGTATATCCGCCACCCGCCCATCAAAGGCAACTTTTAAAAAGCGTGTCAGGGGAGCTTTTATAACATTTGTGTAATTTAAATTATCACAATTTACCAGCTTTTCCCACTCCTCGGCTGTCAAATAGGGTTTGAGGGCATCGGGGGGGGGAAGATGTTGAGCAATGATGGTATCCCAGTGTACGGGGGTAATGGTAAACTGTTTTATGGAATCTAGACTACGTTGAGAGGAAGGATCGAACTCTCTAATTTCTTCCAACTGGTCACCAAACCATTCTAAACGAAGAGGGAGTTCAGCAGAAACGGGGAAAATGTCCACTAGGTTGCCTCTGACGGCCCATTGCCCCTCTCTTTCCACCATTGTGGTACGCTCATAGCCCAGGGAAGTCAAAATCCGACCAATCTCTCCACCCTCAAAAGTCATGCCCTTTCCCAACTGGAGGCAATACTTCTTAAAGATTTCGGGGGGAGGCAGATGTGGTTGCAATCCCATTTCTGTGGTAACCATAGCCCAGGGGGTGGGGTTGGTTTCTGCCACTAGACTAGCCAGGGTTTGTAATTGCCCCCACACCATTTCCGACTCGGGGGTGAATGTCTCATAGAAGGTGGCAGAGGAGGTGGGGTAGAAGAATATCTGTTTCCAGCCCATCAATTCTAAACAGGCTGCCCAACGGGCTGCCTCTTCCAGGGTGGCGCATACTACCAGAAGATTATGATTGAGTTTCTGTCCTAGGGCAGAGGTTATAAGACTCTTTGGGAGACGAGTTGCACCCTTTAAAGATAATCCTCCGGCGGCTTGTAACTTTTCCAGTAACTCTTCTGCTATAGGGGAGCGACTGATACTGCGAACTACAGATTGTAGGGACATTACCGCAAAAGGTGCTCTAACTTTGGGCTATGTGGGCTATGGTATCACAGATGGGGGGTTAAACCAGAAAGAAAACTAATGCCACCCATGACACGGGGGCGTCTGCCCGGTTCGCGTCATTGGCGGCCAGTCAGTGGACATCTACGCACTCATGACAATGACAGAGGCGAACCATTAGAGGCTGGCACTAAACAAGGGTACGCTCCCTGTCATGGTTTATTGTTTGACAAATAGGCCAATGGCCTCTATTCCTTCTTATCTTTCTCCTTGTCCTTATTGTCCTTACCGAGGATACCGTACTTGCGGAGGAAACGGTCAACTCTTCCCTCGGTGTCAATGATTTTCTGAGTGCCAGTGTAGAAGGGGTGGTTACCGGACCAAACCTCCACATGGATTTCCGGTTTGGTGGAACCGACACGCATTACTTCTTTACCTTCACAGAATACTCTAGCATCGGGATACCATTGGGGATGGATTCCTTCTTTAGGCATAACAACAACCTCCCTTTGGAAATAAAAACAAACCAGTTAACGTTTAGAGTATTGAGGAGCCTTACGAGCCTTCTTCAAACCGTATTTCTTACGCTCTTTGGCACGGGGATCACGGGTTAGGTAACCCTCTGCTTTTAGGGGTTGACGGTATTCTGGGTCTATTTGACAAAGGGCTCTGGCCACACCCAGTTTAACGGCATCGGCTTGCCCCGTCAAACCCCCGCCATGGGCCTTGACGATAATGTCATATTCGGATTCCAAGCCCAAGGTTTCGAGGGGGGCCTTTATATTTTGAACGTAACCGGGGATGTTTTGAAAATACTCCTCTGCCGGGCGATTATTGATGGTCACCTTGCCATTCCCGGGCACCAGACGGACTCTGGCGACGGCAGTCTTGCGACGGCCAGTGCCCATGTACACTACCTCGTTAGACATTGCTAATTACCTCCTGTGTTAGTATCAATCTTCAACACTTCTGGTTTTTGTGCCTGGTGGGGGTGGTTAGGTCCGGCATACACTTTAAGTTTTGTAAACAGTCTTCTGCCAAGTCTATTTTTGGGCAACATTCCCTTGACGGCCAATTCAATGATTCTTTCGGGGATGCGTTTTTGCAGGTGGGCAAAAGATTCCACCTTCATGCCACCAGGGCGTCCGGAGTGACGACGATATAGTTTTTGCTGGGGTTTTTTACCGGTGACTACTACTTTTTCCGCATTGACTACGATGACATAGTCACCAGTATCTAGGTGTGGGGTATAAATAGGCTTATTCTTGCCCCTAAGGATTTTAGCAATCTCGGAGGCAAGTCTGCCAAGACGCATTCCGGCGGCGTCCACCACATACCATTTTTTTTCTATACTGTCTAGGGATGGAACTACAGTCTTATTCATTTTCCTGCTACCGTTGTTCAACTGAATGTAAAAAGACTATTAAAGGAAAGCAAGGCGTTGTCATAGGTTTGGTGAGAAAAGGGCATTTGTGGGTAACCTACTTTTAACAGACATAATCCCTTGGCGGGGGCGGAGTATTTGACCATATCCCGACGGCCGTTTTTCCAAATATCGTAAAATTCCGAGAGGGATTTTTTGCCCGCCCCCACTTCCACTAGCATCCCCACCATTAGTCTTACCATGCCATACAAAAAGCCACTGGCCTGAATCTCGATGTTGATCAAGTCCTCCCCATATCTTTCACAGTGCACCTGTTGCACCTCCAGCATGGAGTGGGTGCGAGGGGAACCTGCCCTACGGAAGGCGGAGAAATCGTGGAGACCTAACATGGGCTCCAGTGCCTGCTGCATGAGGTGTTCATCCAGTGGCCTATAATAGTAGTGCCAGGTAAAGGGGTTTAGGAAAATATTAGGGAATTTGCCTGTGTATATAGTATAACGATAACGACGGTAGGAGGCGGAGAAACAGGCATGCCAGTGGGGGGGGACTTCTGCCGAGGCTAAGACGAGCACGTCATCTGGAAGATACTCTTTCAGCACCTTGGCCCAAGCCTCTGGGGGAATGCTAGAGGACACATCAAAATGGGCCACTTGGCCAGCGGCATGTACTCCCGCATCGGTTCTTCCCGCGCCCACCAAGTTCACCGGATGGCCTACCACTTGGGCGATGGCCTTTTCCATTTCCTCCTGGACACATCTACACCCCGGTTGTTTTTGCCAACCGTGGAAGTGTGTTCCCAAGTACTGAATAAGGAGGGCTATTCTCTTTTGGGGGTTATCCCTCATGAATGCCGTTTAAATCAGCTCAATAATAGCCATTTCGGCATTATCACCTCTACGGTTCTTGGTGCGCAAAACCCGGGTATAGCCGCCGTTGCGGTCTCCATAACGTTCCTGTACTTTAGCAAAGACCTCATGAACCAAATGTTCATCATAGATGTAACCGAGGGCACGACGACGGGCGGCCAGGGTGCCCTCTTTGGCCAAGGTAATCATTTTTTCCACGGTGCTTCGTAGGGCCTTTGCCCGCGCCAGGGTAGTAACCAGACGTCCCTCTCGCAACAGCTGGGTGGTTAGGGCTCGGAGAAGGGCCTTGCGCTGGTCAGCCGGGCGGCCTAACTTTGGCACCTTACGACGGTGACGCATACAATAACAACCTCCCTAGTGAAAAGTAACTAGTGTAAAGGTACTAGTGGAAAATAACTAGTTGAAAATAACTAGAGCAATGGGGCTCAGGGGCTATTTACAGGCTCACTGTTTTTTATCAACTCCCCTGCCTCCTTTGACTTTCCCGAGCTGAGGGTAATACCGAGGCGCTCTTTGAGGGCTTGGATTACTTCCTCGGCGGATTTCTGGCCGAAGTTTTTGATTTCTAACAGCTCCTCTTGGGTATATTCCAAAAGGTCGGCTACGGTGTTGATTTGAGCCCGTTTGAGACAATTGTAGGCTCGTACGGACAGATTGAGTTCTTCGATGGGTATTTGACTGGTAGGATCGGAAGGCTCTTCCACTTCTTCTTGTTTTCCGGTAATGCGGGAGGAGTCCGTAAGGGGGGCGAACAAGTTGACGAGGATTTCGGCCGCCTGTTGTAGGGCTTCTTCTGGTTTTATACTGCCATTAGTCCAGATTTCGAGAATAAGGCGATCTGCCAGCCTGCCTTCATGACGGATTTCCTCAGTGGTAAAATTCACCTTAGTTACCGGCATGAAAACGGCATCAATTTGGAGAAAATCTAGAGAAGTGCTTTCATCTTTCCCTTTTTCGACGGCGCGATAACCCTTTCCCCTTTCGACGCGGAATTCCATTTCCAATTTGGCCCCCTTACTCAAGGTACAAATGTATTGAGTGGGGTCCACCACCTCAATTTCCGAGGGGAGGTCAAACTGTGCCGCCGTGACGGTGCAAGGCCCTGTCGCAACCAGACGGCCGATTTGGGGGGTTTTACTATAGCTTTTGAAAACCACGCTCTTCATGTTGAGCATGATTTCCATGACATCCTCTCTAACCCCTTCCAACACGGCAAACTCGTGATTTACCCCGGCGATTCTCACAGCGGTAACTGCCGCCCCTTCCAAATTGGACAGCAGTACCCTCCTCAGGGAGTTGCCCATGGTGATGCCCTGACCTCTTTCCAGAGGCTCGAGGACAAACTTGCCGTACAATCCCTGACCCTTTATGGACTTACTTGCTACGCAGTCTATTTGAAACACGGCCACAGTGGTTATTTACTAGAATGAACAAGTCTTTGAGACAATAGTTCCCCACAACGGGAAAACATTACCCCCTATACTCTACGTCTTTTAGGAGGCCTACAACCATTGTGGGGTATTGGGGTGATATCCCTAATCAAGGTGATCTCCAGACCTGCTCCTTGTAAGGCTCTGATGGCGGTTTCCCTTCCCGCCCCAGGGCCACTTACCATCACTTGTACTTGTTTCATCCCATTCTCCATGGCTGCCCTAGCAGCCTTATCCGCAGCCATTTGGGCCGCAAAGGGGGTGCCTTTTTTTGCCCCCTTGAAGCCACTGGAGCCTGCTGTAGCCCAAGAGATTACATTTCCTTCTGGGTCTGTTATGGTTACAATGGTGTTGTTAAAGGTGGATTTGATGTAGGCAATGCCACTTGGGACATTTTTCTTTTGTTTTTTCTGTCCTCCCCTTTTGCCTGCTTTTGTTGCCATTTCTTGACGACCTCAATCAATAATACAAAGCAAAAAAAAGATCCCCTGCTGCCGTTGGGTATAAACAGAGACACCTACTTCTTGGGCGCCTTTTTCTTTCCGGCCACGGTTACTCTTCTACCCCTACGAGTCCTGGCATTAGTTCTAGTCCTTTGGCCCCGTACGGGCAAGCCCAGGCGGTGACGACGACCCCTGTAGGTGCCTATGTCGCAGAGGCGTTTTATATTCATCGCCTCTATACGACGCAAATCTCCCTCAATTTGATAGTTTTGTTCTATATGGGTTCTTAGTTTACTTATTTCTTCCTCTGTCAGGTCTTTTACCCTGGTATCAGGATTTACCCCGGTGGCAGCTAGTATTTTTTTAGAGGTGGATAGGCCTATCCCATACAGATAGGTGAGGGCTATTTCCACCCTTTTGTCACGGGGCAAATCCACACCTGCTATTCTAGCCATGTTCTTTTCCTTTTTATCTCCCTACTGTTGGCACAAGCTGGTTTTTGGCCTATAAATTTTTTTTAGGCCTTGCGGGCACAGGTAGTTTAACCCTGACGCTGTTTATGTTTTGGATTAGAACAAATTACCATAACCCGTCCGCGACGACGGATCACACGGCACTTGTCACAAATCCTTTTTACAGACGCTCTGACCTTCATGGTAGTAATATATACTGCAAGCTACCCATTATAACAGGATTTGTGCCCCCTGTAAAGGGGGGTTTAGCCCTCCTTTGTGGACGGGGCCTCTATTGGTTTTTGCCTTTCAGCCGGTAGGTGATTCTCCCCTTAGTCAGGTCATAGGGGGTGAGTTCCACCTTGACTCGGTCTCCGGGGAGGATTTTAATGTAGTTGCGGCGAATTTTGCCAGCAATATGGGCTAATACATTAAAACCATTATCCAAGTCTACCCTAAACATAGCGTTAGGAAGAGACTCGGTGACCGTGCCTTCCATTTCAATAAGGTCTTTTTTAGACATAAACAACCCCTCTGTCTCAGTCTTCTACAATAGCCGTCGTTGTCAATGTTACCAAAATTTACATTGATTTGACACGGTAACAATTTGGACTGGGACTAAGACTGAGCCGACTTGATGAGGGATTCAATTTCGTTGGTTATTTCTGCTGGTGGTCGATTCCCGTTTACAGTTTTCAAAAGGCCTACATTTTTATAATATTCGACAAGGGGGGCTGTTTGCTCTCTGTACACACCCAGACGGTGACGGATGGTCTGTTCCGTGTCGTCTTTTCTGCCACGGGCTAGTAGTCGTTGGAGGATGACCTCGTCGGGTACGTCCAGATTGATGACCAGGTGGCAGGGTTGCTGAATTTTGGCCAGCAACTGGGCCAGGAATTCCGCCTGGGCGACATTGCGGGGGAAGCCATCCAAGACCCATCCCTGTTTTGCTTTTTCCCCCTGCAAAGTCTCGGATATCAAGTCTAGGATTAGGTCATCTGGCACAAGATCCCCCTTGTCCACATAGGTTTTTGCCTTTAGTCCCAAAGGGGTTCCCTGGGCTATGGCATTTCTCAAAATGTCACCTGTTGAAATATGAAGTATTCCAAATCTCTCTGCTATCAGTTGCCCCTGGGTGCCCTTGCCAGCCCCGGGTGGGCCTAGAAAGATCACTCTTGCCATGATTTTCTCTATAGAGAGTTACATTAATAGTTACTGCTTAACCATGCCCTCATAACGTTGGGAGATGACGTAGGTTTGTACCTGTTTAGCAGTGTCAATGGCCACACCTACTAGGATGAGTAGGGAAGTAGCACCAAAACCCTGAAAAGTGGTCACACCAGTTGCTTTTTCCACAAAGGTGGGAACGGTAGCCACCACAGTCAGGAAGATTGCCCCGAGGAAGGTAAGGCGATTCAATACCCCCTCCAGATAGGCTACAGTGGCCTTACCCGGACGTATTCCAGGAATACTGGCTCCTATTTTTTTCAGGTTGTCGGCAATGTCCTCCGGATTGGAGATGAGGGAGGCATAGAAATAACTGAAAAATAGGATCAAAAGGGAGTAGACCACCACATACCAGATTGTACCGGGTCTGAGGGCGAAAGCAATCTGGTTGATAATATTATTAATGGCGGTTTCTTTGGTCAACCCGGCCAGGGAAGAGGGCAAAACCAACACCGCTGAGGCGAATATGATGGGCATTACTCCGCCCTGGTTGAGTCTTAGGGGCAAATAACTAGTTTTTTCCCGATATAGTCTTCTGCCTACTTGACGACGGGCTATAATGATGGGAATGCGACGAGTACCCTCTTGAACGAAGACTATACCCACAATCATCACCAGGAATACGGCCATGAGGATGATGACCTGGGCCACGGCTTGACGTCCTCCAGTTTGGGCATAATCGATGGTGTTGGCTAGGGTGCGGGGCAGTACGGCTACAATGTTGACAAATATGAGCAGGGATGCCCCGTTACCGATTCCTCTGTCTGTGATCAGCTCAGAAATCCACATGACGAACATGGAACCGGCAGAGATGGCCAACACTGTTTCGATGACAAACCAGATACTGTAATTGAGGGCGTAGGGGCGCAATAGTCCTACGGCAATGCCGGTGCCCTGTATCACCGCCCATCCCAAGGCGACATAGCGGGTTATTTGGGCGATTTTCCGTCGTCCTATCTCCCCTTCATTTTTTTGTAGCTCCTCCAGGGCGGGGATAGCCGAGGTCAGCAGTTGCATAATGATAGAGGCGTTGATATAGGGTAGGATCCCCAGGGCGAAAATGCCCACAGTCACTAGCCCTCCCCCGGTGAAGATGTCTAAAAAGCCGATAAAGGGGGAGTTGACAATAGCATTGGCAAAGGCCTCTCGATCAATCCCCGGCACAGGAATATAAATCCCTAGCCGTGCCAAGATGAGTAGCCCAAGGGTGATGAGGACACGACGGCGCAACCCGGCCGCCTGGGCCATCTGCAGGAAGGTTTCTTGGGCCGTGGGAGTTCTTTCTCTGCTTACAACCATAGTTTTTGCTTGGTAAGGGACTTCGAATCGTGCCAAAAGACGGAACACCGTTTTAATTGATTTCTATCTTGACATTAATTGGTTAGTATTGGGGAAACCGGTGTCCGCTGGCGATTGATTTGGCGGTCTAGGGCTGAGAAATGGTCCCACCAGCCGCCTCTATTTTGGCTTTAGCAGACTCACTCCAGGCGGCAGCCTTGATGTGGAGGGGGATATTTATCTCCCCTCGGCCAAGGACTTTCAGGGGGCCGTCATTGCTGGTGACAATTCCGGCGGACATGAGGGAGTCGAGGGTTACTTCGGAATTGGGGGGCAAATCTTTTAGCTGATCCAGGTTGACAATGGTGTATTCTTTGCGGTTGACCACTGTGAAGTGTTTGAGTTTGGGAAGGCGACGATAAAGGGGCATTTGTCCGCCTTCAAAACCGGGTTTTATGCCGCTGCCGGAACGGGATTTTTGCCCTCTCATCCCGAAACCACAACTGGCCCCCTGGCCGGCGGAAATGCCTCTTCCGACGCGACGACGACGTTTTTTGGATTTGGGGTTAGGAGCTAATTGATGGAGTCTCATACTGTTTTACTCAAGAGAAAATGTGCTGTAGAGGGATGTCTCTTTCTTTAGACACTTGGGAGAAACTGCGGACTTGCTGGAGTGCCTTAATGGTCGCCCTGGCGTTGTTGAGGGGATTATTGGAGCCTAACTGTTTGGCCAGGATGTTTTTTATGCCAGCTAGTTCCAGGACTGTGCGTACGGAGCCACCGGCAATTACACCAGTGCCAGGGGCTGCTGGTCTCATAAACACGGTGGCACTGCCGTAACTGGCTTGGGCAGCGTGGGGTATGGACTCGTCCTTGTTAATTTTGACAGAGATGATGTTTTTCTTACCGTCGGCTACTGCTTTACGTACGGCGTTTATGACATCACCGGCCTTGCCGACGCCCACACCCACTTGTCCTCTTTCGTTGCCCACTACCACAATGGCACGGAAGCTAAGTTTTTTACCGCCCTGAACCACTTTGCTTACACGGCGGATTTGGACAACCCTTTCTAGCCATTGGGTTTCTTTTTTCTCCTTCCGTTTTTTTTGTTTAGTTTTACTGCGTTGTTCTTGTTCCTTTGCCATAGTATTTTCCCCTTAGAAATTAAGACCGGCTTCACGGGCACCTTCGGCTAGAGCTTTTACGCGCCCATGGTACAAAAAGCCCCCGCGATCGAACACCACCTTGTCAATGCCCTTAGCTAGAGCCCTTTGGGCGATCAACCTGCCCACTTCTCTTGCGGCGGCACAGTCAGAGGTGGAGGTCAATTTTCCCCTCAATTCCTTGTCAAGGGTGGAGGCTGCCACTAGGGTATGTTGAGCTACGTCGTCAATAATCTGGGCATATATATGGAGATTGGAACGATAAACAGCCAGGCGAGGGCGTTCAGGGGTGCCCTTAATTTTCTTGCGAATCCTTAGGTGACGACGTTTTATTAGTTCTCTACGACTGGTAACCATTTTTATTTCTTCCCTGACTTACCGGTTTTACCTACTTTTCGTCTCACGAACTCGCCCACGTAGCGGATCCCCTTGCCCTTGTAAACTTCGGGGGGACGAACGGCACGGATGCGGGCGGCCACATTGCCCACCAGCTCCTTGTCTATTCCCGAGACAACCACCTCGGTGTTGTTGTTGACGGCTACGTTAATCTGGGGAGGCATTTCCATTTCTACGGGTTTACTATAACCCACATTGAGAATCAATTTTTTCCCTTGACAGGAGGCACGGTAGCCCACCCCTTGGATTTCCAGTTTTTTTTCAAACCCTTGTGTTACTCCTTGTATCATGTTGTACACAAGAGTCCGACAAAGACCGTGTCTCTCCCTCGCAGTACGGCTGTCGTTCTCTCGCTCTACTCTGAGCTCTTGACCTTCCACATGTACTTTGACCAGGGGTGGAAGGGTGCGGGAGAGGGTGCCTTTTGGCCCTTTAACCTCTACATATTGCCCCTCCACCTTTACTTGAACCTGTGGTGGGATAGCTATAGGACGTTTTCCAATACGAGACATGGTTTGTTCTGTTTGATGGACAAAATACTACTACCAGATATAGCAGAGGACTTCGCCTCCGATTCCCAGTTTTCTGGCTTTTCTGTCGGTCATAACCCCGCTAGAGGTAGAGAGGATGGCCACGCCAATCCCTCCCAAAACCCTAGGCAGGTCTTTTTTGGCATAAATGCGTAAACCGGGTTTGCTGACCCTACGGATGTGGTGGATTACTGGTTGGCGGTTTTTCCCCTTGTATTTGAGGGAAATAACAAGATTTTTCTTGACTCCTTCGCCTACTTCTTCATAGCCGCTGATGAATCCTTCTTCTTTGAGGACTTCGGCTATGTTCCGGGTCATCTTCGTGCTGGGCACTGTCACGGTGGGATGACGCACGGCACAGGCGTTGCGGATGCGGGTCAGCATGTCGGAAATAGTGTCGTGTGCTGGCATTCTTTTTTTTCCTTTTCTCGTTCCTCTATTACCTCAGGATTATTTTTGACGGAAAGGCATTCCCATTTCTTTTAAGAGAGCCCTTGCCTCCTCATCCGTGTTAGCACTAGTGACGATGGTGATGTCAAAACCACGGATTTGGTCGATGGAATCGTAGTCTACTTCCGGGAAGATAAGTTGTTCTCGGATGCCGAGGGAGTAGTTCCCCCGTCCGTCGAAACTGTTGGGATCTAGGCCTCGGAAGTCGCGGATGCGAGGAAGGGCTAGGTTGATGAGACGGTCTAGGAAGGAGTACATTTTTTCTCTTCTGAGGGTTACCATGAGGCCCACCGGCATTCCTTTGCGGATTTTGAAGCCGGCAATGGCCTTTTTGGCACGGGTAACCACTGGTCTTTGCCCTGTGATCATTGCGATTTCATTTATAGAGGACTCCAGGGCTTTGGCATTTTGAGATGCTTCCCCTAAACCCCTGTTCAGTACCACCTTGATGACCTTGGGTACTTGGTGGATGTTGGTGTAGCCGAACTGTTGGATGAGTTTAGGGACTATGGTTTCTTGATAATAGGTCTTAAGTCTGGACATTACAACAAAAACTCCTTAGGAGTGGATAAAAGGAGGATTGGCAAGAGAGTTTGCTGCGAACTAGTCGATGATCTCGCCGGTTTTCTTTAGTTTTCTTACTTTTCTGCCGTCTTCAGTGATGACGTAGTTGAAACGGCTAGCTACTTTAGCTTTTTCGGAGTACAACATCACCTTAGAGCTGTGGATGGGGGCTTCAAAGGTGATGATTTGGCCAGTTTCGCCTTCTCTACGGGGTTTTTGGTGCTTAGTACGAATGTTTACCCCCTTAACTATAACGGTGCTGTTTTTTGGGAAAGCTTTGAGGACTTCCCCCACTTTGCCCTTGTCTTTGCCAGATATGACCTGGACTAAATCGCCTTTTTTCACGTGCATTTTATAGCGGGTGGGGTGTTTTTTTTGTTTTCGTCTTGACGGTCTCATGGTCTAGATTACCTCCGGTGCCAGAGAGATGATTTTGGTGAAGTTTTTGTCACGCAATTCCCGGGCTACGGGGCCAAACACACGAGTCCCTCTGGGGTTGTTGTCTTTGTTGATAATGACTGCGGCATTATCGTCAAAACGGATACTCATGCCGCTGGGACGCTTTACAGTTTGTTTAGTTCTGACCACCACTGCCCTGACAATGTCGGATTTTTTGACGGGCATATTGGGGATGGCCTCTTTCACCACAGCCACTATTACATCCCCTAGGCTTGCATATCTGGCATTACCAGTGGACAGGACCCTGAGGCACATGATTTTCCGTGCCCCGGTGTTGTCGGCAACGTTGAGATAGGTCTGTTTCTGGATCATATTCGAATACAGTCAATATACGGTACTGTTATTTAGACTACTTTGCGTTCGAGGATTTCTACCACAATCCAGCGTTTAGTTTTGCTGAGGGGACGGGTTTCGCGTATGAGGACTTTATCCCCTTCGCGACATTGGTTTTCTGGATCGTGGGCTTTATATTTTTTGGTTTTGACTACGATTTTTTTGTATTTTGGGTGGGGGGCACGGTTTTCCACCGCCACTACTGCGGTTTTATCCATTTTTGTGCTTACCACCACTCCTATTCTTTCCTTGACAGCCATAGGTCACTTCCCGTGGTTACTCTTCGCCTTTTTGCTCGGTTTTTTGCTCGGTTTTTTGGTCAGTTTTTTTGCCGGTGCGTATTCCTTTCATCCGCTCAGTTTTGACAGTGAGTAGCTGGGCAATCCAACGTTTGGTGTGCCTGAATTCATGGGGCTTTTCCAAACGTCCTAGGGATTGCTGTAGGCGGAGTTGGAATAGTTTCTTCTTGGCATTGAGAATTTCCTGCTCCAACTCCTCGTCACTCAATTTTCTTGCTTCCTCTATTTTTCTGAAGGCCATAGTAGTCTAGAATCCCTCCGTTCTGCTGACGAACTTGGTTTTAATGGGTAGTTTATCTGCTGCCAGCCGTAGGGCTTCTCTTGCGCTTTCCTCTGAAATACCTGCTACTTCAAATAGTATACGCCCTGGTTTAACCACGGCCACCCAGTATTCGGGGTTGCCCTTTCCTGAGCCCATACGGGTTTCTGCTGGCCGCATGGTGACGGGTTTATCGGGGAAGATGCGAATCCAGAGTTTTCCGCCCCGACGGACATAACGGGTAATCACCCTTCTGGCCGCTTCTATTTGACGGGCGGTCATCCAACAGGGCTCAATGGCTTGGAGGCCATAATCGCCGAAGTTAATGGTATTGCCCCGGTAGGCGTCACCCT
>DVEF01000072.1 GCA_015295805.1 Geminocystis sp. M7585_C2015_104
ACTATCTCTCTTAACTGTTTATGTTTGTTATTAAGGGTTACCCTAAGGGTTTTTATTTTTTCCCTCAATAGTCTTTCACTGTTTTGCCAACCCACTTCAAATGCTTCTAGTTTCTCCTTTAGAAAGGGGTGAGTAGCCTTTGTCGCTTTCTCCCAAGTTTCTCCCGTCTGTCTGGTGGTTTTAACCTGGGTTTCTATTGTTTTCCTAAACTCCTCTAACTCCTGTTGAATGTCTTGAATTTTCTCAACCCAAGAAGTGATAGAGTGGGCCAAGTCATCCCCCCCTTCTTCTATTTTTTTCTCTGTCTCCTCCAGATGTTGTCTGAAATACTCACTTTTTTCTTGATAGGAGGCTATAATTTTTTCTGTATTCTCCTCTAAGAATATAACTGCATTTTTTAGCTGAGTGATGCTGTTAACATGATTATTTTTTTCCTCTCTTAGTTTGCCGGCTAAACGTAAAATTCTTTGGGCCAATTGATTAGTTGTATTAGCGGTATTTTCGTTGAGTTGATTAATACTCCCCCTAAGTTGTTGAATGGATTTTTTCACAGTAGAAAAGGAATTGAGGGAGAGGTTAGTTTGGTTACCCAAAGCCTCAACTCTGGAAATCAATTCGTCGATGAGTTGGTTGAGGGTATTCATGGTGACTGCCTCCAATCCAGGGGGGATGGGAAAACTAAATACCAACTCGGCTTAGCAACTTGGTGACTTCTTCAAAGATGCCAATGGCGCTTTTTAGTCCTATGTTTGTAGTATCCATTGCGGTAACGAGGGTGTCGGTGGTGGTGTCAACGGTATTACCGAGGTTGGTAACGGCGTCGCTGAGGGTAGTCAAGGCGTTTTCAATATCCCTTGCGGTGGAGGTTAAGTCGTCAAAGAGGTTACTAACTTCGCCGGTAAACTCGTCTAGGGTAGAGGTAGCCTCTTCTTGAGTGTGTTCTGCTTGTTGTTCTGCTGAATTACGCAGCTGTTCTGTCAATTCTTGGATTTTACTGCTAAACTGGGAAACAAGACTGTCTAGTTGGGAAAGGGCGTCTTGGGCGATTTTTTGTTGAGTTTCTTCGGTTTTGTCTTCTATTTGTTGTTGGTTGTTGGTGATAGCATTTTGGAAGTCGTTTTCCAGTTTTTCCTGTTGCCGGTTAAAAGTCTCATCCAAATCCTGTTTGATGTCTTCCACTTTGGATTTAAAGGATTCCAAAGCCTGTTTGATGGTGTTAAAGACTTCCTCTAATTGGGAAGACTTATCTTCGTTGTCTTGTTTGAGGGAGTTTATTTCATTTTTGACTTCCTCCACATGGTGACTAGCCTCCTGTTTAAGGGATTCTACGTCACTTTGGAGATTGACTAGTCCGTGTTTGAGACTCATCTTTTGGGAATCCAATTCCTGCCTGGCGGCGGAAACCTTATCTAATAAGGCTTGCGCGCGGTTTGAGAGAGTTTCCCAATTTTCCTCGAATTGTTGACTGACGGCGGCCAGTTTTTCTCTGGCTTGGGTGAGATTTGCCTCGGCAACGTCAGCGCGATTTAACAATTCTTGTAATTGAGATACTGTTTGGGCTATACTCTGTTCTAAGTCTGTAGCCATAGGTTAAACCTCCTCTGCTATTTTTCTGTTTTCTGTTTTATTTAGAGAATTAGAAAAAACAAATCAACCAAAGTCTACACCCATTTTCTCGGCGGCGGATTTCACGCCTTCGATGCCTTCTTCAATGGGGTTGATGAAGCCTTCCAATTCCTCTATCAAGTCTTTGATAACCTCAGTGACACTGCCAGTTTCCTCCTCGGCGTTGGTAATTTTTTGCACCATTTCTTCAATAGATTCTGTTACCTTTCCTACAGCCGAGGATATCAACTGTTGCAACTGTTGCTCAATTTCACTTTGAGCTTTATCCATTAAACCATTAATGCCGCCAGACATGGCAGAGGTGGTGGAGGATAATACATCCCTGAAGGAGTCACTGATATTGGTGAATTCCTCCGCCATGGTTTGGATGTCGTTGCTTATGGTTTGTTGGTGTTGATTAACCTGTTGACTGAAGTTATCCATTTCCTCTTCTAGGTTGCGGCTAGCGTTTTCTAGTTTTTCCTGGAGGGTTTCCATGGCAGAGATGACGGAAGACATGGCATTAGCCAACTCCTCCTTACTGGCTTTTAAGGCATTTTGGGCGTCGGCAAGGGCATTTTGGGCAGTATCTTCTATTTCTTCCGTGTTGGTTTTGCCTTCTTCGATGTTAGTCTTAAATTCATTCATTTTCTCCACTGCCTCTGTAATGCCGGCAATTAAAAGTTGTTGTGTTTCTTGGAGGAAGGCATTAAAGTCATTGACGTCGCTTTCAAAATTATTCACCTCCGTATTGATTTCCTCCTGGAGACTGTTAATTTCCTCTTTCATGGTGGTGAGGTTGTCTCTTATCTGAGTCATGATTTCTGCCACTTGTGATTGTTTTTCCTCCACAGTGGCAACCAACTCATCGGCTTCGGCTTCTACCTCCTCGGCGAGGGTTATAAGGCTTTCCAGTCTTTCCGGGAATTGGGTGATTAACTGAGATAACAGATTGAGACTTTCACTTAACTCACTCATATTTTCCTCCTATAAACTAAATAAACTCCAACTACTAAAAACTAAAGGCATCGAGGATGGAGTTGATGGCGGCCAGGGCTGCCTTAGCTGCTACAATACCTGGTAGAAGTGGACTGATAGCACCAGTTACTGAAGTACCTACTGTAGTAACGGTGAAACTTTCTACCATTTGGGATGCCAGGGAGGCTACGGCGTCTTCCATGGCGTTTTCAAAGGCTTCTTTCAATTCATCTTTGAGAGTCTCCCCTGCATACTCTATTGTTTTATCAAATATTTCCTGTAGACGCGTTTGTAGTTCGTCAGCTAGACTGAAATTTTCATCGCTGAAGGAGGAGAGTAAGTCTTCAAAGCTGTTAGTTAATTCCTCTAGCTGACTGGTGATTTCTGTGAGTTGTTCGCTGGTAAGATTATTACTAAACTCACTCAAAACCGATTCTAGGGAGTTTCTCAGGGTTTCCCCCACATTAGTAGTAACCTCTTCCCATTTCCCTTCAGTTTCTTCCTGGCTGTGGCTAAGATTATCTTGCAAGCCGTTGATGTCGTCTATGAGGTTGTTGAAGAATTCCGTGACGGTGTTGTTTGTTTCTTGTAGTTGACTAGTCAGATTGTCTACCGACTCCAACAGATTGTTAAAAGTTTCCCCCAATTCCGAGAAGGTGTTTTCCAGGGTTTGTTGTTGGTTGTCTATTTCTGTTTCCACCTCTTGTTTTTTGTCTGCCAGAGACTTTTGTATTTCTTCTATTTTCTGTTGAAACTGGTTTAGGGTTGACTGGAAGGAGTTTAAACCCTGCATAGTTTCACTGGCATTTTCTTCAAACTCTTCCCTGGCACTTTCAAAATCGCTGTTAGCGTTTTCTAGTATGTTTATTACCTCCTCTTCACACCGACTCAAAGACTCATTAGTGGACTCCAATTGTTGGGTAAAATCTGCCATTTGATTGTTGGCCAAATCCAGGGCCTTTAATAATTCTTCTAACTTCTCTATCGACTCGTCTATATTTTGTTCCATCACTTTAGTTTCAGCCATGATTCATACCTCCTTATTGAGTTATCTTTTTTAGCCTAAAACATCTTGAATCATGTCAAGCACCGGTTTAATTTCATCAATCAAACCGGTAATTTCATCTACCTTATCTATTATTTTCCCAATGTCACTGTCTAACAACTCGCCTGCCTCTTCTCCTGCTTCTTGGAGAAATCCCATAGCTTCCTTTAACCCTTCACTATTTCCGGTTATTTCCCCTAACAATTCTTCGGCGAATTTAGTAGCCAAACTGCTCGCCAAATCCGTGGTTTTAGAGGAGAGGTTGTCTACCACTGATTCTGCTTGTTGTGATGCTTGTTGTTGGATATTCTCAAACTCATTTTGGAGGGATTCTATTCTATTGTTTAACTCCTCTGCCAATTCCTCCATTCGTTGTAATAAATCTTCTGTTTTGTTTTGGAAACTCTCTTTTGCCTCGTCCACCTTGTTATTTAACTCATCAATTTTGCTTTGGGTATTTCCCTGTTTATTCTCGATTTCCTCCCCAAAATCCTCTATTTTTTGGTGGTATTCCTCAAACTTTGATTGGCTCGCTTCAGTGTGGTTTTGAATTTCTTGGGCTATTTCTTGTTTCTTCTGAATTAACTCTTCCAGCCTCTGCTGAAATTCCTCCACTGCTTGGCTAATACTGTCACCAATGTCACTGATTTTGTTGTCAAATTCCTCCATCACCTCGCGAGCATTTTCCAATTCATTTTCCAAGTTAGATTCTGCTTCTTCAATTTCGGCAATAATTGCTTCCCATTTGGCTTTCGATTCCTCGCCAACCTGGGACAATTTTTCGGCAATATCTGTCGCTTTTTGGACTATTTTCTCCACTTCCTCAAAGGCCTTTTCTCCTTCATTTATTAAGGCCTGAGCCCTTTCATCCACTTGTTCGATTAGAGCATTTATTTCCGCTGTAGCCATAAATTCCCCCTATTATTTTATTCAGAGGTTACCGCCTCGACTTTAACGGAATGAACTTCCCATTGTACTATTCTCCCTTTGGCGTACCAATAGATACATCACCCCTTTAATTATGCAGGGGTTATGTTTTTAGTCTCTTTAAAGTATTATTGCCGGGAGGAACTCTTGAGCCATAATAGTCCATTGTACCTCTGTTAAAAATTGAGAGGGAGAAAATTTAATAATACTGTAACATTTGGTTGATTTTTCTCTACAATTAGGTGTAGAAAGGGGGAGAATAGTTTATGCCATTCGTCTGTAGACTGTTGGGGGCATTGGGAATAGGAAGTCTACTACTGGGAGTATGGTGGGGGAATAATGCCATTTTGGCGCAGGAGGGGGGAACTAAAAAAGTAATAGTGGCGACAAAAGTATTCCCACCGTTAGTATTTGAGGAGAAGGGAAAGTATACGGGTTTTAGTATTGAGTTGTGGGAGGCGGTGGCTAAACAGTTGAATTGGGAGTGGGAGATTTATGGGGAAAAGACAGTGGATGATTTACTGGAGGCGGTAGAGAGGGGGATAGCGGATGTGGCTATAGCAGGGGTTACTATTACTGCCGAAAGGGATAAAAGGGTGGATTTTTCCTACCCCTATTTTGAATCAGGATTACAGATTTTGGTTTCAAAGAAGGGATTTTTTCCACTAGAAGGTTTTGTTTCTTTTATTTTCTCCCCTCTATTGTGGACTACTACCGCCGTTGTGTTTGTATGTGTCTTTATGGCAGCCAACATTGTATGGTGGCTAGAAAAGGAGGAAAATGCAGAGATGTTCCCTAGGGATTACAATAGAGGGATTATAGAATCTATTTGGTGGGCAGTAGTTACTTTACTTACTGTGGGTTATGGGGATAAAACGCCTAAAAGCATCCCAGGAAGGATTGTAGCCACCATTTGGATGTTTAGTAGTGTTTTGTTGATTTCTTATTTTACGGCTTCTATTACTTCGATTTTGACTGTACAACAGTTGAGTAGTAACATTAGCAGTGTAGGGGACCTTGGTGATAAACTGATAGGTACAGTAGCCAATACTTTTGCTGCTGATTACTTGAAATCTCAAAAGGTCAATTTGTTACTGTTTAACAGTATTGACGAGGCTTATACTGCCTTAGAGGAGGAGAAAGTGAGGGCGGTAGTTTATGATGCACCTGTTCTCCGTTATTATGCTATAACCAGAGGTAGGGGCAAAGTTGGGGTGGTGGGTAATGTTTTTGCTAGACAGAGTTATGGTATTGTCTTTAGACAGGGTAGTCCATACCGAGAGTTAGTCAATCAGGCATTGTTAACTATACAAGAAGACGGCACATATGAGCGTATTTATCAAAAATGGTTTGGCACACAATAGTAGGTAGTCAGAATGGGTTTTAACACATATGGGGAATAATCATCCTGTTGTTGCCGGGGAATATGAAGTTTTGGAGTTATTGGAATACTTTGACGGCGAGAGGTTTTATCTGACAAGAAAAATAGGCAACCACAAGAAGTATCTGGTGGATGAGGTTGAATTTGCCAGTCGCCATCAAGAGGAGATAGAGGCTATCCAAAAGAAGGTTGATTTGCTTGTTTCTATAGACAGGCAACAGGGCCATAATAACAGGTTTTTGAGGATATTTCAAACCAGAAATACCGACAATGGCATTGTGATAGTTTACGAGGTTATAGAAGGAGAGAGTTTACGACAAAGAATAAACAAAAATCAACTCTGGGGAGAAGAAGAAGCCATCAGGGGTTTCAAATACCTACTAGAGAGTTTAGCATCTCTTCACGCCCATGGCATCATCCATTCCCTTGTCAAACCCCAACACATTATAGTTGATGCCAAGACGGGGAATCTATTGTTTAGTAATTACGGGAAAACATCCGCGGAAAAATCCGGCTTATTGGCTACTGTTACCCTGGAAGATAAATTGTACATTCCCCCGGAGACAATTAGGGGCAAATCCTGTTTTGCCAGTGACATTTACGCCTTGGCAATGGTAATTATTTCCCTGGTGACTGGGAGGAATATACTGGATGCAGAATACCATGAGGAGGGGAAATTACAATGGGAAAAATTAGGTGACTATAGTCCTCCCTTTGTTTCCATTTTAAATCGTTGTCTTGCTCCTGTCAAAAGCCGTTACCAGAGGGTAGAAGATGTTTTAGCAGACATCCATAGTAATTTTGGTAATGGCAATTCTGGTAATAGTAATTTCGACAACCCGCCACCAGGATATACCCCCACGGAGTTAATTGATTTTGACGAAAAAGAGGGGGAAACGCCATCAACTTCTCCCATAACAATCTCAGACACTCAGTTGGTGGAATTGCCAACAAGCCAAACAATCCCACCAACGAAACCAGGTGTAGACATTCCTGCCACTGTTATACTATCACCCCAAGAGGCTACTGTAGAAGAATATAATCCCCAACCTAATGCTCTTGTATCCCCTGATGGGGGGAAATCCGTCGCTAAAAATCAATTCCCCACCACTCGTATTTTTCCGGCAGATGGTGGCAAAAAGCTGCTATTGTTTGGTTTCTTTTCCCTTATTACAGTTGTTATCATCTCCTTCATCAGCAACTATCTATACCAGAAAAAAGTAGAGTCAATAATAGAAGAGATAAACCGGCTTTATGATAAGAGAGAGTTTGAAGAGTGTAGAGTTTTGCTGAATTCGGAAAAAGTAGATTCCCTACCAGTTGCAGAAACCTTAAGGAAACAATTTCTGGGAAGATGTTTGTTAGGTTTTGCACAGGAAAAAGCCGACAAAAACCAATTAGGAGAAGCCATTAAAATAGCCCTGACTATTGATGAAGAATCCGCCGACTACGAGAGGGCAAAACAACGCATTGATGAATGGTCAGAACAAATACTATCAGAAGCTAAAAACCTTTGCCATCAACAGGGGTATTCGCCAAAGCTTGAAGAGAAACTAGCCCAAATACCGGAAAGTAGTAGCTGGAAAAAGGAAGCACTGAATTTGGCTAAAACCTGTAAAAATCAAAATAAAAAACAGGATGACGTCATTATGCTATGTCCTGGCCCTCTTTGTCCAGAATAAATAAAACTTAATGTTTTTCCGAAGAATTTGAAATATAATGGCCGTAAGGGGAATAAAGATTTTGGACCATGTATGAGGGTATTTATGCTTATTTAAGACCAGTATCTTCCTCCCAAGACAATAAGTATCTTCTTTCTACGGAAAGGGTTAATATAATTGGGAGGGCGCCCGACTGTCAAGTGGTTTTAAATGCCGAAGAGTTTATCACCGTTTCCCGTTATCATGCCCAGATAGAATTGAATTCAGAATCAGGATGGCAAATCAGTGACAAAAATAGTCGGAATGGCACTTTTGTCAATGGCGAAAAAATCACATCCCCCCGGCCACTAAAAAAAGGGGATATAATCATGTTGGGACCAAAGGGCCCCGAATTTGTGTTTGAAATAGAATACCTAAACCCCACCGTATTAGTGGAGTTGCCTCCAGAAGGGGAAAAAGAGGAAAAGACAAAAGAAACCACTTTTCCACTAAAACAAGCCACATCAGCTTCCCCGCCAACAGGGGTGGAAAGGGAATCACCCGAGAAGACTTCCCAGGTTACCCCTTTTTCAGTAGAGACTCCCCCCCCCTCCACAACAACTTTCCAAGCCACTTCTTCCACCCCGTCAGAAGAAACCAAGGAATCCCCCAACAGAAAGGCTACTACCCCCAAGGTGGAGGAAACAAAAGCCTCTACCATTCGGATAAAAATGGGGGATATCCCTGAAATAAACATTACCACAGGGAGAAGTATTTGGAATCTGTTTTCCTTCCAAGAATTGGTAACACTAGAAACCGAAATGTCGGAGATCCAAACAGTAGTTTTTGGAGGAAAATCTCAGTTAATAGGCATTGTTGGTAAGACTACAGAAGTGACATTATGGAGTCTTGCCAACAAAGAGAAAATCGCCAGTTTTACCGCCCATAAAATAGGTTTAAACGCCCTTGCTTTTAGCAGAGATGGCAAATTTTTGGCCAGCAGTGGTGGGGACAAATTGGTGAAGATTTGGGATTTGGAAACAGGGGAAGAAATTCATAGTCTAACAGGACATAAGTCTACCATAAATGCCCTGGCTTTTAGCCCGGATGGCGCATTCTTGGCCAGCAGTGGCGCAGACAAATTTATAAAACTTTGGCGTCGGGAAACGGGAGAAGAAATTGCCACTTTTTCCGGGCATAAACTGGTAGTTAATAGTCTGGCATTCAGTGGGGATGGAAGATTTTTGTACAGTGGGGGGGGTGATAAATTTATTAAGGTGTGGAATCTGGAGAATAATACTGAAGAAAAAACCCTGAAATTGGACGCCAAATCCGCCGTCAGAAACATCAGCTGCGACGAGGAAAAAAAACAAGTCGCCCTCATATTTCAGGAGAATAAAGTGAGCATTATATCAGCAGAGACTGAACAAGAAATATATGGCCTCCACTTCCCAGAGGATATGGGAAGCCTAGTAGCTATTAACAGGGAGGGAAATCTACTAGCAAGCGTGTTGCCAGAGGGGAAAATCACTGTCTGGCAGTTGTCGTAGTCACCCTGATGAGATATTATTGTGGACAGAATAAGGAGGGACAATCAGGATTAGCGGGTGTGGAGGTGTCTGATGGTCGGGGGGGTATAGGGGTAGCGGCAGTGGGAATCACAGGGGCCTTTTTTAGATAGTCTTCTATGTCTAAGAATACACTGGAACCACGCACTAGACTCCTCCCACCCACAGGATTGGCAGCCAAAAACAGATTCTGCAAAACCTCCTTGGGGTTATCTCCCCTTTCTAGGGTGATAAGCAAGCCATCCGGTAAACACTCAAACCCACCTGGTTTCCTCTCCCCTACACAAATTGCCGGCTGGTTGTTGATTGTGCCAGTGGTGATGTAACGCAATTTCCCCTCATCGGAGAATTTCTGAAACCTTCTTGTAACCTCATAACATCTTTTTTGAGGGGTCCAACCAGAACTTCTAAAATAGTCACTTTGCCATACAATAAGGGCAATCCTGCCTCTGGGGGTATCGACGACAGTAGTGGGTTTATTCTCGTGCAGAATACAGCTATACCTGTTACGAGGGGATTGTGCGGTGGCTTCCCCATTGCTTGCCATCAGTACAAGGGGAATCAAAGAAAATACAAGAGTCGAAAGTCGATAGTTTTTCATGTTTATCTCTCCTGGCTCTGAATTTCTTTAGGCTTATAGTTATAAACTGCAGGGTTTATGCCGGGGGTTTTAAAAACTGTAGTTGACACTAAAGTGGAAGCCGTCGTCTTGAATATTGTTCCCACGATCCTTTAAATCAATAAGAGGTGGGGCAATGTCCAGTCTTAAGTTCAAATTGCGTGTAGGCTGCCAAATCATCCCTAACCCCAAGGCTGCGATGAATCTTTGGTCTGGTAGTATGTTAGGATTACCGCGCACATTCCAAACCGAACCCATATTAAAAAAGGGCGCTAGCTGGAAAGCGGGCTCCAAATTTTCGTTACGGGCGAGGGTTATTCTGTCTTCGATGAGAAAACGAAAACCATTATCGCCTGTCCTCACATTCTGACGATAACCCCTCACCGAATCCCCCCCGCCAATCACAAATTGTTCCGAGGTTAGAAGAGGATCGAAGGCTATTTGTACATCTCCTTGAATTATCAAAATATTATCGGGGGATAGGACTTGTATTCGTTGGACTTGTCCCAACCAAGCCACAAAAAAGCCATCGGGAGCTCCCGGGATTACGGCTTTTGTAGCACCGAATATTCCTGTCCCCACGCGGATTTGGGAGCGTAAGCCCCAGGCGCCCGTTTTCTCTCGTAATACGTATTCTTGGCCAAAGGTGAGAACACTAGTTTCGCTAATGCCGTCTTTATCGGGTCCGATGCCGAAGGGGGTAGGGCCGAAGAAGGTAAAGGTTTGCCCGTGACGGTAGCCCAACCCGAGGGAGAGGGCTAATTCCTCCCGGGGGGTGCGGAGGACGGGCTGACGGAAGTTTATCTCATAGTACTGGGTTTCGCCACGGATGTCAAGGGGTTTAAAGGGGCCTTCTACAATTTTGTTTTCCTGTATGGACACCCGGGCGTTGATTCTACCGTCCATGGGGTTTACTGGCACGCTATAATTGAGCTCAACGCTGTAGGTGCCTGTCCAGTCTTCCACACGGGGTTGATAGGAAATAGAGAGGGTATCCCCCAAGCCCAAGGGGTTGCGATAACCCAGTCCAAAATTCACCTCCACATCTCCCACACTGGGGGGGGAGTTGTTGTTGATGCCTATATTGCCAAACAGGGGTGGGGAGGGGGTTACTTTTACTTCCAGGATGCTGCCTCTCTCCCTACTACCGGGTTTCAGGGTTGCCTGTATTTTTTCGATGAGGGGATCAGCTTTTAATAGTCTTAATTGGTCTTCTAGTTTACCAGAATTGAAGGGGGACGTGGTGCCTAGGGATACTCTTTCCCTCACGTAGTTTTCCAGACGCCCCCCTCCTTGTATTTCTATAGCTTCTATTTCCCCTTCATATACTTGGATTATTGCCGTGTTTCCCCGAATCTCCTCCAATACTGCCCTAGTGGTTATATAGCCTTCGTTTAGGTATAGTTGGGTTATTTTGCTAGCTATTTCTTCCAATTCCGTTTTACTAACATTTCTGTTTTTATACTCAGAAATCAGGGATTCTATCTCTGTTTGGAAAATGCTATTCCCTCTGACTTCTATATTGTTTATCCCAAAATTTTGTCCTATGATTTCCTGAGGTTTATCAAAAAAATTATCATTGGCCAAGGCATTATTGGGGAATAACAGAGAAGTAAATAGGCCATAGCAAAAGGCATAAATAGTGCGTATTTTAAATTTTTTTTTCATGGAAAACACCCGTTTCAAAATCCTAGGGAAATTATAGTATGAAAGAGAGATTTTGTTACGAGAAAAAAGGAGGATTAGGATTTACCAAGGATTGCCAATCATGGTAAAGGGGGCCCAATAGAAGGGGTGAGACAAGTCTTCGGGAATAAGTGCCCCTTCTGGTAACCCTTCAAGGGATATTTGTAATTGGGGGGTGATAATCTTCTTCCCATCTTCTGATTTACGCACTTTGCCCTTCAGCAGGGCTAATTGGGCTTGACGGAGGGCCTCTGCTTTAGTAGTCTGTTGTTTAAGCTGGGTGTAGAATTCTGTCATCAAGGCTAGGGTGCCAGTGTCGCTTACCTCCCAGACGCTGCCAATGGCACTTTTCACGCCGGCTTTAACGGCTAAGCCTGCAAACCCTAACTCAGCGATTTCGTCACCAAAGGCGGTTTCACAGGCGCTTAACACCATCAATTCTACTAGGGGCTTGTTTAAAGGCAATACCTCAATTTGTCTTAACCCCAAACGGGAATCATAAAGTTGAATATAGGCTTCCTCTCTCCCCGCAAATTTGCCATGAGTGCCCAGGTGGACGATTTGATGGGGTTTTTCGGTCAAATTGCGCTTAATATTATCTAAGGTGAAGTTTTGGTCAAGATACCGTTGATATTCTTCTGTTTTCTTGCCCTCCCATATTTCCTTAATCGTAGGTATTTCTACCCTTACAGCCGGCAGTGGGGAAACGTCGGGTTGGGCAAACTGAGACGCACCCATGGCGAGAAGATTAGCATCTTTGATGGGGCGATAGCGGTTGTCATTGAGGTTGAGACTGGGTGCTAGACCACTACTATATTTTTCTACCAGAAATTGTTGATTTTGAGAATCATATAGTGCCGCCACGGGGAGAAAACGGATTTCTGCCGGTAGGAAGAAGAGAAGATTAGAGATTTGTCTTTCCTTTAGTTTTCCCTCTATAGGGACAATCAACCACTGGTATAATTGACTGGCATAGGTTTTATACTCGTCACTGTCTACCAATTGGGCAGTTTCCCATAGCTTGTTGGCGGCTTCTACTACTTCCTTCCTAGTTACTGGTACTACAACCCTTACAGGTTCGCCGCGACTGGTGATAATAACCAAGTCCAGTAAATCATCATCACGGCGTTGGAAGTTGACAGTGGGTGCCAAGTCTACCTTATTTACTCCTATACGACTGTATTCTTGAGTGTTGAGGGCTTCGCGACGGACAAACTCCTCCTCTATATCCCTTGGCTGGTAACCTTTGGGGGAGAAGGAGACGTAGACAAGTGCGGGTTTTTCGGCGGCTTCCTCTTCGATGGCAGTTAGAATCTTCACAGCCTCGGCAACGGTGGCAATGGGAATAACGGGTGGTGAGGCGGCGGCAGGTGGGGGGGTGATTGTCTCTGGAGGCAGTATAGTGGTGTTTAGGTTAATGGGGGTGTTCAACAGTAGAAGACGTAGGTTACCAATCTCGGTGGTGAAGAAGTAATCACCGGGGGGGATGAAGAAGTTTGTATTAGTGATAATGCCGGCAGTGCCGTTTCTAGCAGGGTTGCCCACAGTAAAGGGTAGACGGGAAGATAATCCCAACCCCCCAGGGAATAAGTCAATAGTCACACTACCCCCTTCGCCAGCATCCACACTTACCCCCCGACTACTAAACCCAGTCACTTGGAGATTGCCTGGAGTTGAAATTTGAATGTTTCCGCTTCTAGCATTACCCCTGCTAGATACACTACCTACCTGAATGTCCCCACTACTAGTAAGATTTATATTCCCTCCACCACTAATGATATTACCAGCAGTGATGGTATTAGTGCCCCTGGCATTGAGATTTATATTCCCTCCACCAGTAGCAATATCCCCGACACTAATGGTATTGGCGTTGATGTTTATACTTGTGCCACTGCCGGCAATGTTTCTGGCTGAGAATACACCCCCAGCCTTGAAATTAACACTGTTTTGCAGGCTTATAATGCTATCTATCTGCTGACTTCCTGAGGTCTCAATATTATCCGTTCTTACAAAAAAGTTACTAGCTGTGACAGATAGACTGCCTATGTCAACTTTCCCCCCCACGAATACACTATCAGAATTGAGGGTTAAATTCCCTACACCAGTTACGTCTCGTAGTAGTCGGATGAAAGAGTTGCTGGTGAGGGTTACATCACCTCCCAGCAGCAGGGGAGTATTATAAATTTGGTCACCGGTAGTGCGGATAAGGGGGGCATTAACACTGGTGGCGGGGGAGGAGACAGTGAGGTTAGCCAAACCAGCTACACTACCTATTTCTCCTTCTAGGTTTAGACCTCTGGTGGCATTGAGTGTTAGACTGGAGGCATTAGCATTTCCCCTGTTGGCTATAGAGTTGAGGATACTGGTAACCACTTGTGGGGGGGTTAGTTGACTTATTGCCCCAGGCAAGTTTAAGTCAAAAGAGTCTACCGCCCCTATCCTGATATTGCTGCCATTGATGATGGTATTATCGTTTAGGAAAAGTTGGCCATTATACTGCTGACTGCCACTGGTGATAATTCTGGAAGTAGTTAAAAACGGCTGATACTCGGGAGGGACATTGCCGGGGAGGGGTTGTTGTAATACCCCCAGGTTGGTGAGGAGAAGATTACCTGTTGCCGTTAGGGATTCTCCCAATATATTACCTACTACCAGGGCATTGTTGGCAGAGATGTCTATTCCGCCGCCTCTTCCCAGGATTTGGCCTCCTTGGTTAATTTCTGTTACTATAGTCCCTACTGCTATATTTTGCCCCCTTAAACTAATTCTCCCCGACTGGGTTACGCCTACTGTGCCTATAGGGCCTAACACCAGGTTGCCACTACTACTTTGGATAGAGACATTGCCTCCCTGGGGCACAATAGTAGTGGGAGTGGGGTTACTGGCGGTAATTACCCCGTCTACTACTATATCCCCAGAGGCGTTAATGGTAACATCTCCTCCCCTGTTTCCTTTAGCAGTATTGATGGCACCAGTGACATCCCCGCTGCTGGGTGC
>DVEF01000073.1 GCA_015295805.1 Geminocystis sp. M7585_C2015_104
ACAACGATGTAATACTATATAGTGCGGTTGTATCAAGACATCACCTAGAAATACGTCCGTGGGGGAAGGAATGGGCACTGATAAATTTAGGCTCGAATGGGACTTTCATCAACGGCAAGAAGGTAAACAAGGTCATCCTAAAGGATGGGATGGTGATTCGTCTAGCCAGTTCGGGGCCAAAAATAAAAATCAATATTAGCGACTCACCGGATACTGCCGGGGGGGATACCACACAACGGCCACAACGTCGTGTTACTGGCAGGGATTCCACGAAGGAAACAATGTTGAACAAGGACACGATTATGAGTAAGGAAACAGTAATCAGTGAATAATCTAGTCCACCCTATGTGAGCACCTTCTGGCTGTAGTGAGCCAGTTGTTTGATTTCTGTGAAGGAGGGTGGACTTTTGGTTTTGTTGGTGTCGTTTAGCCAGAGAAGGTATTCTACATTGCCGGCAGGGCCTTTGATAGGGGAAAATGTGAGACCTTGATAGTACCATCCCAGGGAGAGGGCGTGCTGTAGTACATTGTAAACAGCCTCAGCCTGTAGTTGACAGTCTCTAACAACACCATTTTTGCCGACTTGGCCTTTTCCCACCTCAAATTGAGGCTTTACCAGAAGGATAGCATCCCTAGGGGAAACCAGTAGATTCCAGAGGGTGGCGAGGACTTTGGTAAGAGAGATAAAGGACAAGTCCATAACTGCTAAGTCAGCTGGGGGTTGATTGCCGCCGTAGAGGAGTTGGGGTGTCAGATAACGAAAATTAGTCCTTTCCAGTAGTACTAGGCGGCTATCTTGTCTAAGTTTCCATGCCACTTGTCCATAACCCACATCTACACCGTAAACCCTTTTTGCCCCCCTTTGCAACAAACAGTCGGTAAAGCCACCAGTAGCTATACCGCCGTCTATGCAAATCCTGCCTTCCACAGAAACTTGAAACTCGTCCAGGGCCTTTTGCAGTTTTTCTCCTCCCCGGGAGACAAAGGGCATCTCTGCCAATAGTTCGATTTTGCTGTCAAGTGCCACAGGAGTGCCTGGTTTATCGACAATTTGTCCGCCCACTTTCACCCTGCCTGCACGGATCAACCTCTGGGCGATGCTCCTGCCCTCACACAGTTGTAACCTGACCAGCAACAGATCCAATCTCTCCTTAGTAGTCAAGGCTTGTTAGTCTTATTCAGTCTGCCCTTCCAACTAAACATCTTAACTAAATATTTAATGCCCGACAACAAGACGAAAATCTCTACATCCAAATCCCTAACCTCTATCCCCTACATCCCAACCCCCTCAGGGGCTGTAATAGTGACCGGGGACTTATAATGCCAAAGACTGGACTTGTTGTTGTTGGACTTTTGATGCCACCAAAGAAAAGTTGCCAATAAAACGGCAGCAACGGCTATCACCATAGTCATTTCCCTCTTGCCAAGAGAGAGAAGGTTTTGCGGCTTACCCGTGTTAGAAGGCTGGGGAGAGGCAAGGGAGGGGATAATCTCTGTAAGATGTTGCCACGACAATTGTGCTTCCGGGGCTTCTGGTGTTTTTTCCTCCAGTTTGGCATGTAGCAAGGCGACAGTAATATTATCATGTCCATTTTTTCCTAAACCAATTTCTATGAGTTTGTTAGCAGTGGTTTTCAGGTCGGCTCCTTCGGTTATGATGGGTAGTATGTGAGAGTGCCAGTACTGTTCCACCCTCTCATAGTCGGAGAGACCATCGGAACATAGTAAGAATACGGATTCCTCGTCACAGATGAATCGGCGGATGTGGATGGTTAACTTGCGGGAGGAGTCCATGCCTAAAGCCTGTAGAAGTGCACCGGTGCGAGGGTTGGCGGCAATGGGACGATAAAAGCCACAACCCATTCTCACTTCTTTAGTAGCCAAGTCGTCGTCTACTGTTAGCTGATGACAGGCGTCTTTGGTAATCCAATAAACCCGAGAGTCGCCTACACTGGCTAGATGAATTTCGTGGGCACAGGCCATTGCCATTACTATTGTAGTACCCATTCGCTCTCGTTCTTTACGTTTTTGTTGGTCATTCAATGCTGTAATTTGGTCATTGGCAATGGTGATGGCTTTGTGGATTTTGGCAGCATCAATGAGGGGTAGCCAGCCTTTACTATTTAGAGTTTCTTTGAGAGTTTTTTCATAACTTTTTTTCAATTGCTCTTGGACTATTTTTATGGCCATATTGGAGGCAATTTCTCCCGATTTTTGTCCTCCCAGGCCGTCACACACTATCACCAAAGTATCGATTCCACTTTTGGTATTTTTTAGTTCATTGGTGGGGGGATAACAAGAATCTTCGTTGTGTTTTCTCTTTTTGCCTGCGTCGGTAGCCGTGATTATTTTAAAGCTGCGATTGTAATAGTTATTACCCAGAATAAAAGCCACCTGGTCTAAAACTTCCAATACTTGGTCATAATCTGTTATTAAAGATTGTTCTATACAAGCGACAATTTTCCCGATTATATCTCTGATTGAAGGGTGAAATTTGTCTAAAAAAGTAGCCCAAAGCTTGCCGAAGTCTCTGATAGTTGGTGGGGAATCCCCGTCGAACCTTAACTCGATTATCTTAAGGATACTACCACAAGTACCGAGATTGTCGGGTGCCAAAAGACTAGATAAAACTTTTTGCTTAAACAGTGGCCTGACAAGATGTAGCATCTGCCATAACCAGTTGACTTGTCTAAGGGGGGAGGCTTTTTCCAATTCGTCTTGGAGGAGAGGAAACAAGTTGGGATGCATTGGTTTCCCCTCATCATCTAGGGGTATGCCGTCATACTCCAAGAGGAAGGCTTCCTTTTCTCCTTCAATACAACCGTAGATTTGCGGAAGGTGAAGACGATGACTAAACAGACGTAAATAAGACACCATTATGGGGGAGATTTCATCTGCGGCGGTGGGCAATAAGTCTGGTCTTGTGTCCAAGACTATGTTATTTTCTAATAAAAAAAAGCGGTTTGCCAACAAATCCCCAACTGAATAATTGTGAGACAGCCTCCCACCAACACGTAGATAACGCTTAACCACAGGGGTATGACAACGGCGACAAAATTTCTCCGTCAGGGGGTTAAAGGCCTTACACTTTTTAACAATACAGCGAATCTGAGGAAAAGAATCCGTCATGGGAAAAGCGAAAAGCAAAGTGGCCAAGGAAAATGGGATGTTGAATATACAGTGGTAATATACAGGGTATGGGGGATGATATCAGGGGATGAGCAACTAGGGCTAGCGTTTTAGCACCTAATTCTATGATACTCGTAGGGGGTCTGTTACTAATATCTGAAATACAAGCATTTGAAAAAATTCCCACCCAAGGGGTGACTGGGGGCAGGCGGTTTTAACTACGTACCCTGCCTTGGCTTCTCCAATGCCCATAACCGCGTCGATTGGTATATTCCAGGTCTTTGTAGCTATTATTGTGTTTTTTTATAATCTAAGGACAACTGTCTTCTAGGCCTTATTCTTGTATATTAAGTGTAAGTTAACACCCCAATTCCAGTTGTGCTCCAAATAAAGTCCTTCAAATAACTCTTTTCCCGCCAGAAAGTCCGTTTAAGGGTGTCTATGAATAGAGACTGGCCAAATTTCCTTGAACCACACAAGAAGTAATAACCTCTCTTATATTCTCAAAGCCTTGCATCCCCACGCTAGATTTGTATTTTATTAGTATCTTCAATGATCTCTTTTTTGCCCTCTATTAAGAGTACCAATTTCAAATCCTCTGGAGCAAGTATTTGAGCGGAATCTTATTACCAGCCATGGTATCCTGTTTTTTTTCTCTAGCGGGCGTTAAGGCAGATATTTTTTTGCTTTCTCCTCTGTTATTCTTTTAGATCTTCTATTTTTATGTAGGGATAATGCAGTTTATTCTTTTTGAAAAAAATTGCAGATGATAAAAATTTGGTACCCTGAATGGTTATTGGCCTATGACAAATACAAATTTATAGATTTTTATTATATTTTTTTTAACATTTATGCCGTTGATGAAGATAACAAGGGGGTGCATTGTAATAATAGGGTAGAGCTGTTAATACAACGTCAAAATAGTTGTCGGGGTAGGGCAAAATGGTGGCAAAGGATTGGGTGATGATGGGCATACATAGCTACCTCATTTTCTCGACTCTATCTTTTTGAATTCCTCTACTTTCCCACTTTTTGAATGGAGGTAAATTCCCCATCTCCAATGGTTGCTCTGCAGGGATACCCCTGGTTCCATAGAGGGAGACCCAATTTATTTTTAGAAACAATATGACTCCCCGTGACATTTATCTTATCACTGATTTTACAGCTTCTTAAAATTACAATTAGGCTCCTATAATATCCCCCACATTTCCTGTTTCTTTTTGCCGTTCGGATAATCACTGCTTTCTTGAAAAATAAAACATGGGGGGAGAATGAATTTAGAGAAGCTCTGCTGTTTTAAAAATTGACGAAATAGTATTGTTTTGTCACCACCACATAAATAATATAATCAAAATAGTTAGGTTATATATGGAATGGAGTCCTGGGGCTTTCTGCTATAGAAATGCCACGAAATAACCTAATTTTTATCTACCCAAATCCTTTGCCTGTAGGTTTGGCAGATCGTATGTCAAAAATATCAAAGTTTTCCTCGAATTTCTCCTTCAGTTTTCGTTTCCATTGACATTTTAAATGCCTAGGGCGGACAATAAGTATTTTTTGGGCAACATGTCGTGATTTCAACTCTTTAATAATCAACCCGGCCATGATGATTTTGCCGGCGCCAGAAGCATTGGCAATTAAAAAGCGAATACGGGGGAGTCTTAAGACATAACTATACACCGCCTCGATTTGATGAGGCAGAGGGGCTGTTTTTGAAATACTTACTGCTAATAAGGGTGCAAAGGAGGATGCATATCGGTAGCGTTTTATTCCTAGTGCCGGAAATGATTTCCATGCCGGTTGAGTAAAAATTCCTCCTTGGGTATTAAGTGATCCACATGGTTTCTGGTTAGACTTGTGGCCCCGAAAATACTTGCGTATTGCCCTATTTCCCCACTAAAGGCTACTTTTATGATTTCACTCTAGAATTTGCCCTTGACTACATCCCCTTGTTTAAACATATACGAACCTTTCTCTGTTACTGTCCTGTTAACAGGGGGAAATTGTGCATCCCAGGGAACAGTTGCTAGGATTGGGGTTTCTGACTACAGTAGAATAGAAGCGCTGAAGAAAGAGGGAAGAGGAATGAGGGAGAAGATTAGCATTCTGAAGGAAAACCTGTCCCGTACAATAGTAGGGAAGGAGAAGGCTATAAAACTGGTACTGGTGGCTTTGTTAAGCGGTGGCCATGCCTTGTTGGAAGACGTACCGGGGGTGGGGAAGACGCTGTTGGCTAAGTCCCTAGCTAAGTCTATCAATGGGAAATTCCAACGAATCCAATGTACCCCGGACTTGTTGCCCAGCGACATTACTGGCACTAATGTATGGAATCCTAATACTAGGGAATTTGAGTTTATTCCTGGGCCGGCCTTTGCTAATGTGTTATTGGCGGATGAGATAAATCGTGCCACTCCTAGGACACAGTCAGCGCTACTAGAGGTGATGGAGGAGAGGCAGATTACGGTAGATGGAGTAGCCAGAAAAGTACCCTCTCCTTTTTTTGTGATTGCCACCCAGAATCCCGTGGAATACCAGGGCACTTTCCCCCTGCCAGAGGCACAGATGGATAGGTTTGCCATCTCCTTGAGTTTGGGTTACCCTAGCTTTGAGGAGGAATTGGAAATGTTGGAGAGGCAATTTAACCCTACTGCGGTGGAGGAATTACAACCCTGTATAACACTGGAAGAGGTGCTAGAGTTACAAAAACAGGTGTCCTCAGTGAGGGTGGCAAAGGAGATTCAAAAGTACATAGTAACCCTGGTAAATGCCTCTCGCAATGACGATGACATTACCCTAGGTATAAGTCCTCGTGGGGCGGTGGTATTACAGAAAGCTTGTCAGGCCTTTGCCTTTCTGGAGGGGAGAGACTATGTGATCCCTGATGATATTAAGTTTATTGCTCCTAGTGTATTGTGTCACCGTTTGATTCCCGCGGGTGGTAAGAATAGCAGAGCCATTGTCGCCCGTCTATTGGACAGTGTGCCCTGGGAGTAGAGGCTACTCATAGGACAAGGGAGGGGGAAGAAGCCAGCAGGGTTTGGGTGTAAGGATGTTGTGGCTGGTGAAAGACTGTGTGGGTATCGGCCAATTCTACTATTTGGCCCTGGTACATTACGGCAATGCGGTTACAGAAGAAACGGGCTACAGATAGGTCATGGGTTATGAATATATAAGTAAGATTGAATTCTTGTTTTAGTGCCAACATCAGCTCCAATACTTGTGCTTGAACTGTAGCATCCAACATACTCACAGGTTCGTCACAAATAACTAGCCTGGGATGGGTAATGAGGGCCCTAGCTATTGCCACTCGTTGTTGTTGTCCTCCAGATAGTTCTCTTGGATAACGATTGTAGTATATAGTAGGATCAAGACCGACCCGGTAGAGCATTTCCTCTACTGTTTGACGGTTTTCTCTCTTATTACCCAAACGGTGGATAACCAGGGGTTCAGCAATGGCCTCTCCCACAGTCATCATGGGGTTAAGACAGGCATGTGGGTCTTGGAAAATCATTTGTACTTCTCTTCGCCAAGCCCTTAATTGTTTGCCAGAGAAGGTGGAGACATCTTGGCCCCGCCAGAGAATCTGTCCGGCTTGTGGGGGGAGTAGTTGTAAGATGGTACGGGAGAGGGTGCTTTTGCCACAGCCAGATTCGCCCACGATTCCTACTGTTTCCCCTTCCCAAACCCTTAGACTAACATCATCCACAGCCCTGATGGTTTTGCTGCCCTTTTTCAACCCTTTCAACCATTGTTGCAGGAAATTGCCCGTCAGGGTATAATACTGTCTTACATTTTTTAGCTCCAAAAGAGGAGTTTGGTTGTTATCCCCCCGGTGGCGGTTAGGGTTGGAATCATGCTGGTGTAGACGGAAGGCGGCTTGTAGGAGTGTACGACTATATTGGTGTTTAGGGTTGTAGATGACATCTCTGACGGCCCCCATTTCCACTATTTGGCCTTGATACATTACAGCTATGTTCTCACAGTATCTAGCGACCAAAGCTAAGTCGTGGGAAATCAACAATAGTGCCATCCCCCGTTGGCGACAGAGGGAGGTCAACTCTTCAAGAATTTGGCGGGCTATGGTAACATCAAGGCTAGTGGTAGGCTCGTCTGCTATAATCAACTTAGGTTCTAACAGGATGGCTAACCCAATGGCCACTCTTTGACGCATGCCACCACTGAGTTCGTGGGGGTACTGGTGGAATCTGTCGGGGGGGATTCTTACGGCTTCCAGACATTTTTCCGCCTTTTCCCTGGCTTGTTGTGGGGATAGACGGGGGTGGTGTGCTTTTAAGGTTTCTAGGAGGTGATTACCAATTGTCATAAGGGGGTTTAGACGTGTCATGGGATCTTGAAAAACCAAACCAACCCTCTCGCCGCGGAAGTGACGCCATTGGGTTTTGTTATAGGAGAATATGGACTGGCCCTCAAATTTAATATCCCCTTCTACCACGGTATCAGAAGGCAGTAGTCCCATTATCGCCCTAGCTATACTGGATTTACCACATCCTGATTCTCCCACCAAAGCCATTACTTCCCCAGGCTGCAATTGGAATGACACCCCGTCCACTGCCCAAACTCGGTTTTTCCGGTAGCCGATGCGGAGATTTTCTACTGCCAATAAGTAATTATTCATACTACAGGCAAGTGGGCCGCCATGATACGCAACAGATTTTATTTAATCATAAATGCCGGCTACTTCACTAGTTCCTCTGGATAAGGGGGCGCTTTTTTAAAAGGTTTTCCCCTTTCCCTGCCACAGGGGGTTGTCATAAACCTGGTGATACCCTCTCCCTTCTACTCTTCCATGTAATGTTTGTAAACCTCTGTTATATCCCAGTCCTCCTCTTGACCTCTCGCCGTTTTTTTGCTTGGATGTAAGGGGGGCGGCAGGCGAAAGGACTACCTAATCACCTTGGATGCGCAATTTTTTATTGCCAAATTTTATAGATTTTTGCGGTCTAATGAGCCTATTTCCCTTCTGTGGATGGAATCTCCGGCCCCTTATTTTTTATTTATACTTGAAAATTATTTTTGAATAAAAAATGGTCAGCAACAACCCTGGCAGTCACCTGTCCTGCCGTCCATTCTTGCAACCACTCTAGCATAGCGGGGATTTTTTGTCAAGGGGGTCGGTTAGGGAGACTGGCAGTGGAGATGGATTTGTCCGAGAAGGGAAGACTGTTTTTGACTGAGAGAGTGGAGTTTTTGGAGGGAAAAGATAACGGTTTCGGTGTCTTTGGTGGCTTTGGCAGAGAGAAAATCAGAGGTAACGGCGGCGTACTGAAGGAAAATATTGGCTAAGTCTTCCCTGTGTTTTCTAAGCTCCTCATGGGGGAGGTTTAGAAGTTTTTGAGAGTGTTGTTGAAAGATGGGAATGGCATCGGCAACTTTTTTACTGTCTCTACTGGCAAAAAAGGGTTGGAGTTGCCGGTTTAAATCTTTAACTGTCCAGAAAATATGACGGCAGGCAGCTTGTTTTTGGGAAGCACAGGAAGAAAGGGAAAGGCTTATAAGAAAGAGAAACAAAAGAGAGCAAAATCGAGGAGACATTGGGGATAAACAAGGGAATAACCAGGAGAAAATGACAAGGAAAAACAGGAAAAAAAAGAGAGGAGAAAAAAGAAGGAAATTAAGAATCAGCCAGGAGTTTTTTGCAATGGGCAAGTAGTCCACTACAAGCATCTAAAAGCAAGTCTAGGACATAGTTGAACCCCGCTTCTCCCCCATAATAGGGGTCGGGAACTTCTTTGTCATCAAAAGTAGTGGCAAATTCACAGATTAATTTAACCTTGTCTTTATATTTGCCGGCAGGGTCGAGTGCTAGAATGTCGTAATAGTTGGATTTGTCCATGGCAAGGATTAAATCATAGTACTCTAGGTCAAAGGGCTCAATTTGTCTAGCCTTGCCCTCCACTTGTATGCCCCGTTTCTTGGCGGCGGCTTGCATACGTCTGTCGGGAGACTCGCCGATGTGATAGTCGGAAGTGCCAGCCGAGTCGCAAAAAATCCTATGGGATAACCCTTCCTTCTCTACTAGGTGTTTCATTATAGCCTCGGCGGCGGGAGAACGACAGATGTTACCAAGACAGACAAACAGAATTTTCAACTGTTTCATTAATGGCCAGTAAACTGTAGTATGTAGGGTTTGGGGGTGGAAAAGTGAAAAACAAAAACGAAAAACAAAAACAAGGGGTGCAATAATGGGAATGGGGGGTGGAAGTGGAAGTCCGCCATTGTATATCCCTGACGGGAATTTGTCAATATAGGCCCATACAGTGGGATGAAGGAGACTGTGGCTGACCACACACACCCTATAATGGTCATAGGCTTCTCTCAGACACCAGGGAGATTAATACTGCTGGTTAGATTTTCCATTTTCTCCCTCATGGTTTGGGTGGAGAGTTGGTAGGCATTCCTGACGGCTTCTGTAACCACCTCAGAGAGTTTTTCCGCACCATATTGCATGGCTTCTGGTTTAATTTCTACCCTAAGGGGCTCTTGGTTGCCAGTAATTGTTACTACAACTGTACCATCGTTACTCTGGGCAACAAGTTGCATAGTTTCTAATTCTTCCTGCAGCTTTTTAGCCTCTTCTTGAATTTGTTGGGCTTTCTGAAAGGCAGCAGCCAATTCCTTCATCTTGCCCAAGCCGAAACTAAATCCTTTCTTCTCAGTCATAGTGGCTTATTTCTTTTCCCTAACTGGTTGTCTTGTTAAAAAGTCCAAAACAAAAACAAGAAAATTATACCCCTAAAACCCATCACGGCCAACTGCAAATATGGCTAACTAGCTGGCAATAGGTTTAACTGCCGCTAGAGAAAATCCTTTTTTCCTCAACTCCTCCCCCAAGGCGACACTGTTTTTTACCCTATCTACGAAGAGAATACCATTTAAATGATCCATCTCATGCTGGATTACCCGCGCCAACAAGCCTGATGCCTTTAGTTTTTGCTTTCTCCCCGTCTCATCTTTGTAGGTTACCTCAATACTTCTGGGTCGTACTACTTCAAAAAACACGTTAGGAACACTGAGACAGCCTTCCTCAAAGACGCACAAGTCCTTACTATACTTAGTAATTTCAGGGTTGATGAGAATAAGGGGGGGAGTGGCGGGATTATCGGGTTGACAGTCGACGACAATAACCTGTTGATTGACACCCACCTGAGGCGCCGCTAAACCAATGCCATTTTCGGCATACATAGTTTGCAACATCTGTTTGGCTAATTGCCGGATATTGTCATCTATCCTGTTAACCCGTTGTGCCGGTTGACGCAAAACTGGATCTCCAAGATAATGTAGGGTAAGGGGCGCTCTAGCAGGTTTTTGTTTTTCAATGGCAATGCTGGATAGAGTCATAATTGCAAAATAAAAGGGATTGGGTGTAAATCTGCGACTGTGGTCTAGGGTAAATTAATGCTAACAGTTCCATCTTAACCCGAAGAGAAACCTAGTGCCAACAGGAGAAAAGAGAGACTGATAATGGCTGGAAGAAGTTATGGTCTAAGATAAAAAAAGATGTCAAGATGGGGCAGTATGGGGATAAAAGAAAGACTGGCAAAATGGGAAGAGATAATTGAGAAACTGGAGTCGCCGTCGCGGGAGAAAACAGAAGAGTCGATTCTACTGAGAATATTAGTCCAGATGATGGTAATAGTGGGGATTATTGCCACTGATATAGCTTCAGCTAACCCCCACCCTTTTAGTTTTTGGGCAATACCCCTAAGTATAATGGGCGCGGTGGTAAGTTGGAAGCGACGGAGGGAGAAGAATATTGCCATAAAATTTGCCCTAGCCTTTGCCATGATATTGACGCTGCTGGCATTTATGGGCAAATTGTTTGAAAATCTCCATGATACTCGTTTGGTGTTGGCAGAATTCTTGATACAGCTACAGGTTTTGCACAGCTTTGACTTACCCCGTCGTAAGGATTTAGGCTATTCCATGGTTATTGGTTTAATTTTAACGGGGGTGGCGGCGACCCTATCGCAGACATTAGCCTTTGCGCCTTGGTTGTTTTTATTACTGTTGTTGGGTATTCCTACTCTTATTTTGGATTATCGCTCAAGGATGGGGTTGCCTCCATGGGAGAAAACTATTACCGCCATGGGGGAGGGGGAAAGGAAAAAATCAGGGGATTATTGGCAAAACACTCCCCTTTCCCCCAGACGCATAATAGCCTCTTGCCTGGCAATTGTCACCCTAGGATTATTTATTTTTGCTATAATGCCCCGCTATCCCAGCTATCAAATCCAGAGTTTTCCCGTAAGTGCGCCAGAGGGGTTTGAAAATCTAAGATTCCAGGAGGGTGCTAACAGGAGCATTGTCAATCCGGGGTATAATCCTGATGGTACACCAAGAGGGGAGATAACGGGAACTACTAGTGGTGGAGTTGGTGGTAACGTCGGCGGGGAGAAACAACAAGGGGAGTGGGAATTAGGATATTACGGGTTTAACAGTAAGATTAACCAGAATCTAAAGGCCTTTATAACTGAAAGGAAACTAGTATTAAGGGTACGTTCTCAAGCTCCAGGATTTTGGAGGGTACTAGCCTTTGACCATTATACAGGACAGGGGTGGGAAATATCTAGGGAGAATCAGACCATTGACATTAACCGTTATCCTTGGAGTTATCAGTTTAATCTTTCATTACCGGCCTTTGAGGGGGAAACGAAAAAAATTATCCAAACCTATACTGTGGTAAGAGACTTGCCCAATATTATCCCCAGTCTATCTTATCCACAATTTTTGTATTTTCCTGCGGCACAAGTGGCAGTGGATACAGAAGGCAGTCTTCGCTCACCGGGAGGATTATTAGAGGGGTTAACCTACACAGTGGTGTCCCAGGTGCCTTATCGTAGTCAGAAATTGTTACAAAAAGCAGGGACAGACTACCCCGATAATATCAGTAAGTACTATCTTAGCATTGATCCCCAATTAAAGCAAAGGTTAAGGGTAAAAGCCAGGGAATTATTAGATAAAGCCGGCAGGGAACTCCCCAGCAATTATGATAAAGCCTTATATCTGGCACAGGCCATGAAACAAAATTACCAGGTGAGGACAGATTTTTATTTGAAGGAGGGGGAGGATTTAGTAACTGCCTTTTTGAAACAGGGAGGCGGACTGCCGGATCATTTTGCCACGGTGTACACTATGATGTTAAGGGCATTAGATATCCCTGCCCGTTTTGTGGTTGGTTTTGACACGGGACAGTTTAATCCTTTTACGGGGTATTATCTAGTCCATAATACCGATGCCCATGCCCTAACGGAAGTCTATTTCCCCAGATATGGTTGGTTTCAATTTAATCCCCTACCGGGGTATGAGATAATTCCCCAGTCGTTTGAGGATGATAATCCCTTTGGAGTTTTAGGAATCTTCTGGAAGTGGATAGCGGGGTGGCTGCCTTCGCCAGTGACTTCCTTTATAACTATAGTGTTTCAAAGAATAACAGATGCCATTGTCGGGGTATTAAAGTCTAGTCTGGTGGTAGGCTTATGGCAGTTTGTAACCGGGAGTCTGATAGGGATTTTGGTGGGGGTTTTAGGGTTAATTGCATTGGCTTTTCTGGGGTGGCTTGCTATTGACATTATGAGGAGGATATGGCATTACCGTCACCTATCACGACTACAACCCCCAGAAAGACTTTACCGGGAGATGTTAGAATTTTTAGGGGAAAAGGGTTACCCCAAAAATCCTGCTCAAACCCCAAGAGAGTATAGTGAGAGTTTAAGAGAATTTCTCACTCCCCAACAGCAAGAGATTGTTTCCTTGATTTGTGACAGTTATGTTAAGTGGCGTTATGGTGGGATTACTCCCAATGTGGATTATCTGTATTCTCAGTATCAATTGTTAAAACGCAGTCTTTCCCGTTTGCTACCTTCTTCTTCTGTTAGTAGCAAATAATTTTCACCAGGGAGCGGTCAAAAATTGTTATAATCGTTGGACGCCCTATTATCGGTTTCTGTGTGAGGAAAACCGGTTATACTGGTCAGGGGTTGATTTCAATGAAGATTAACAGTATTAGTGTAGAGGAACTGGCAAGGATTTTAGCAGACAAAGACTCAAAGGTGCAATTGGTTGACGTGAGGGAGGAGTCGGAGGCTGAAATTGCCTTCATCCCCGGTTTTAAGTTATATCCCCTAAGCAAGTATGAAAGTTGGCGTCATAGAATCAAGGAAGAATTGAATCCGGAGGTAGAGACTATAGTCATATGCCATCATGGTATCAGGTCTGCCAACATGTGTCAATGGCTGACTAGTCAGGGTTTTCGGGATGTAAAAAACGTAATCGGCGGCATTGATGCTTATTCTCGCCTAGTTGATCCTAGCATACCTCGTTACTAGACTGGGTTACTACTGACTAAATGGTGACTGGGTTGGCTTATTCTGCCTACTTTCCCTGGGGTTTGTGGCTGGAAAATAATCCCACGGACGACTTTTCCCGATGACTGCCCGAGGTGTATAATTACAATTCTCACTTTTTTTTTGGGCTTTATTCCAGGTAACCATGGGAAAGAGAGTAGTTGCAAGAAGAAAAGAGAAATATTCGCCGGCACTGTTATACAGTGTTGGGGAGGAGGGAGACGACGAGTTGTTTTGGGAGAGGGTGAATGAGCCTTATCGTACAATTTTGGAGGAGTGTTACTATCTAAATGAGGAGGGTAGATCTAGTCAGTTGGATGCCATTACCAACAGTATAAAATATCACAGGTTTAGCTATTTAAAAATAGGATGGGAATTGTATCAGGTAAAATATTACCGTTTGTACAGAAGAAGGTATAAATCCTTCAAAGAGTATTGTGAAAAAGCGGTAAACTACCCGTTGTGGAGGGCAAATAAGATAATTGCTGCCGCTTTCATCGCAATAAAATTGATAAAGGCAGGTTTTAATATAATTCCGCAAAATGAGTCCCAAGCCAGGGTATTGTTAGGGTTAGATGATGAAGAGTTATCGGAAAAATGGCGGGAGGTTTTAGACAGTTATCTACCCCACCAAATAACAGCAAAAAAGATTAAAAAGATTGTGAACGGTGGGAAAAAGCCGAAAGAGATAAGCGTAAAATTGCCTGTTATGTTAGTAGAAGACATTGAGAGTAAGGCTATGCAAAATGGCATGACTTTGATAGAATTAATTACAAAAGTTTTTCAGGGCAAGTTGGTAATAAATAAAGACGGCACCGTGGAGAAAAATGAAGAAAGAAGGGAAGAGATAATAGAATGTCCAGGGGAGGATATGGTAAAAAGATGGCAAGAAGACCTAGAAAAATTGGTAAAAACGAAAGAAATAGAGGAGATGGTATGGCAATTAGGACATAGTATAAAAGACATGAAAGGGGTTATGGGACTGTAATAGATAGGTTGAGGGGGGAAGTGAGGGTCTACCCTTTACATTTTCATTTATATTCCCCTTTATATATTTCTCTCGCTTGGGGGGCCTTTCCTGAATTTTAATTATTGAAATAAAAAATCATTAAAATGGGAATATATCAGGGGCTTTTTAGTAAAAATTCTTAATAGATTTATTGAGGGAAAAGGGCCCCCGGGGGGGGTGTGGGGTGTAGGACCCAGGGGCCCATAAAGGGGAATAAGTGGAGTAGGATGTCAGATTAGGAGTTAATAACCCGTGGCGGCCACCTGATAACCCTGAGCAAGTTTGTCCAGCTGTTGCACCAACAGACTTAAAAATAGGCCGACGTCGGTAACAATACCAATGGACTCAAGGGAACCACGATCGGCTAATTTGGTGACTACAGCGGGGTTTATGTCCACACAGACCATCTTAACCCCAGCAGGGGTCATGTTGCCCACCCCTATCGAGTGAAGCATAGTTGAAAGCATAAGTATCAAGTCGGTGCCTTTGAGGAGACGGGCATATTCTTCTTGAGCCTTGATCAGGTCCATTATAGTGTCGGGCAGTGGGCCATCGTCGCGGATGGAGCCGGCAAGACAGAAGGGCACATTGTTTTTGACACACTCATACATGATCCCCTTGGTGAGGATGCCTTGTTTGACGGCATTAGCGATGCCGCCGGCACGACGAATCATGTTAATTACCTTGAGGTGGTGACGGTGTCCACCCTTGACTGGCACTCCCTTCATCATGTCAACACCGAGGGAGGTGCCCATAATGGCCTGTTCGATGTCGTGGACAGCAATAGCATTCCCTCCCAGGAGACACTGGACATAACCCTCACGGATAAGACGGGCGAGATGATTGGCACCACCAGTATGGATAACTACAGGGCCGGCCACTACTACTACTTTCCCGCCCCTGTCGCGGATATGGCGCATTTCCCAGGCGATTTGTTCCACCAGCAGCTCAACGCGACGCTCACTGGAGACACCGCCACTCATGAAACTGAATTCTTGAGTTTTGTGACGCTCTTCGCGGGATTGGGGGGAGATGACGGTGCGGATGCCTTCTACTCCCACCACCACCTTATCTCCCACCCTCAAGTCGCGTAGAATCTTACAGGTGGCCGTCACTTCCTCTCCACTGTCATCCACCACAATGGCGGCATCCATGCGCTGATTGGCGACACGAACCCATTTGCCTTTAACTCTTACTTCTGTGGGGTAGATGGTAGTAACATAGAAGTCGTCGGGGGCGACACCATCCATGTCTACCACTTCTAAGACAGCATCCTTTTCCTCTTGGGGGAGGGAGACGGCGCCCAAGTCAATCAGCTGACTGACAATGTCCTCCATTACTTCAAGGGAGGGTGCGGAGATGCGCACTTGGGCGGAGGAGGGGGATTGCCTTTCCAAACCCAGGTTGAAGTTGAGTACTTTGAAGCTGCCACCCTCTGCTACAATGATGTCCAGGGCACGGCTCATCAATCCCGTGTCCAAGAGGTGTCCATGCATTTCCACCACGCGGGTGATAATGGGTTCATTGGCATGGACGGTTTCGAGGATAGGCTCAGTCAGTCTAAGGGTGAGACATTTGGCGGCGCCACCGGCTTTGAGGAATTCTGTGAGGGGGGTTTGGATTACTTGGAATCCTTTTTCCCTTAACTGTTGCTCCAGACCTGCACTAGCCTTGTTTAATATGATAACATCGTCGATATTGACCGCGTTACAGGCGAAATTGACGGCATCGGCTTCATCGATGGGGATGCGTTTTTCTGGAGGCACCCGCATTTCGATGAGGCGGTTGGAGTAGCTATCGAAGGCGCCGGG
>DVEF01000074.1 GCA_015295805.1 Geminocystis sp. M7585_C2015_104
ACAAGCCGCCGGTTACAGGGTTCAACCCGCCATTGAAGGTAAGGAAGTCGGAGTATACTCCCCAGTTCAAGGTGAAGAAGGGGGTCAACCCCTGGGCAAAGCTGGGATACAGCTCAATCATCTTGGCTGGTTGCAGTATGAACTCATGGGGCAGGGGTATATCGGCGGGGGCCACCCCCTGATCCAACAGCTTGTTGATAGGCAGGGACACGTGGATCTGGTGACCTGCCCAAGCTAGGGAGCCCAATCCCAGCAGACCGGCCAAGTGGTGGTTCAGCATGGATTCCACATTTTGGAACCACTCCAGCTTGGGTGCTGCCTTGTGGTAGTGGAACCAGCCGGCGAAGAGCATAAGGGCGGCCATTACCAAACCACCGATGGCGGTTACGTATAGCTGGTATTCATTGGTAATCCCAGAGGCCCTCCACAGTTGGAAGAAGCCGGAGGTAATTTGGATGCCGTGGAAGCCACCTCCCATGTCCCCATTGAGTATGCCTTGGCCAACTACTGGCCATACCACTTGGGCGCTTGGTTTTACATGAAGGGGATCTGCCAACCAAGCAGTGTAGTTGGAAAACTTAGCCCCGTGGAAGTACATCCCACTGAGCCATACGAACACTACTGCCAGGTGACCGAAGTGGGCGCTGAAGATTTTGCGGGATACGTCTTCTAGGTCACTGGTTTGGCTATCGAAGTCGTGGGCGTCAGCATGGAGGTTCCAAATCCAGGTTGTGGTCTTTGGCCCTCTAGCTAAAGTGCGGTCGAAGTGTCCTGGTTTCCCCCACTTCTCGAAGGACGTGGGTACAGGATCATAGTCTACTACCACTTTAGCTTTCGCCTCTTTTTGAGGACTTGTTGTCATGAGGTGTTCCTCTCTTGACCGATACTTTAACTACTACATTACTCAAGATGATAAGGGTTGTTTGTCAATTTTGTGATTCCTCCTTAACAATATTTAAAATTTGCTGCACATCCTCTCATATAAAGGCTTCTAGGCGACATTATGTTAGACTGCAGTTAGGATTCTGTTACTCTTCTTTAATATGTGAAAATCTTATCTTAACATTAATTTGTCTCTATGTAAATGAAGGAAAAATACTATTAGAAAATAGAGACCATTTAGGGGTAACAATTGACATTTGTCTAACAGCCGGAAACAATAAAGGAGACCGACTTGCAAAGGAGCGGAGTAGGTAAAAATGCTGTTACCACCACCCCTGCGTCAGGGAGATTTTTTGATGGCGATTGCCCCCAGTGGAAGACTAAGAGAGGGAGAGAGGGAAAGGTTGGAAAAAGGACTAAGAATTTGGCAAAAGAGGGGCTACAAAATCATTTTAGAACCTTCTTGCCAGGCAAAAGCCGGCTATCTGGCGGGGGATGACCAGTTGCGACGACGGGCATTGGCGGCGGCTTGGAGTCATCCCCAGTGTAGGGGGATTGTGTGTGTGAG
>DVEF01000075.1 GCA_015295805.1 Geminocystis sp. M7585_C2015_104
CCTATAGTGCAATAGCTTTACCCTTTCTGCAGGCTTTTCGCCAATAAGGGATTTTAACCACATGAGGAAGGAGAAGGTGGGATACAAGGATACCATCCCCACCACCAAAAATAGTCCCACCTTCAGCCAAAATACTGTCATAGCCGTATAATAAGCAGTCCCCTTGCCGTAGTAAAATACCCTCAAAAGGCCAGTCACTAAAATGGTTACGGCGGCAATACCATAGGCACTATCTGCCCATAAAATTCGCCACGCCTCTTTGGCTTCTAAATCCTCCTTGAGGGTGAAATACTCAATGGCCAGGGCGGCAAAGATAACTCCTATGCTTAAATAGTGCAAATAAGCAGTAATGGCACTTGCCCACATAAAATTCCCTTTACAAAACTTCAAACTCCTAGCTTAACACGTCTTTGCCTACTCCCCCAAACGTCTCTTGGCCCTTTATCCGGACAATCCTAAGGTATGGCCACCAGTTTCACTTTCCCTGTAATCTTATCTTGGAAAGGGGTTAACATGGTTATGGAAGGCATAGTATTGTTTTTTGGGTAATGTCACCAAAGAAGGAAAAAACAAAGGGAATGAAGACTGAATATCTGCCTGGGGAGGATATTAACCTTAAAAATCCAGAATACTACTTCAATCGGGAGTTGAGCTGGCTAGAATTTAATTATAGAGTGTTACAAATAGCTTTAAGTGAAAGGACACCCCTGTTGGAAAGACTCAAGTTTACTGCTATTTTCAGTTCCAACCTAGACGAGTTTTTCATGGTGAGGGTGGCAGGGTTAAAACGTCAAGTGGAAGCAGAGGTAACCAAATTAACCCCCGACGGCAGGACCCCTCTTCAACAAATACAGGATATTAACAAGAAACTACGACCCCTTATCAGGCTACAAATAGACAACTTTGAAAGACTGCGACAGGAGTTGAAAAAATTTGGAGTATACCTGTTAGACTTTGTAGAGCTAAATCTAGAACAGAGACAATACCTTCACGAATACTTTGCCAATAATATTTTCCCTGTTTTAACGCCCCTGGCAGTGGACCCCAGTCACCCCTTCCCTCACATCTCCAATTTGAGTTTAAACTTAGCGGTGTTGGTGAAAAATCCCGACACGGGAGAAGAATTATTTGCCAGAGTAAAAGTGCCTAAAACCCTTCCCCGTTTTCTCCCATTACCCCTCCATTTGGCCGATTCCCCGGAAAATGCCCTCTTTGTTGCAGTACCCTTGGAACAAGTTATAGCTCATCATCTGGATGCCCTCTTCCCAGGCATGGATGTACAAGAGTGCCATGAGTTTCGTTTAACCCGTGATGCGGATTTAGCCGTACAAGAAGATGAGGCGGATGATTTGCTACAAGCCATTGAACAGGAATTGCGTCGCAGGCATTTTGCAGGCTCAGCCGTAAGGCTAGAAATTCATCCTAACATGCCTGAGAAAATTAAGCAAATGTTGATGGAGGCATTAGAATTACAACCCATTGACATTTACGAAATAGATGGTTTACTGGCCCTGAATGACCTATTTTCCCTTATGTCTTTGCCATTACCAGAATTAAAAGATCCTCCCTGGAATGGAGTTGTGCCCCCCCCCTTTGACGAATTCCAGAATTTGGAAAACGCTAAGGCTGACAGTGACGAAGACATCAGTGAAGAGTTCTTTGCTATGATCCGTAAGTCGGATCTGTTGGTACACCACCCCTATCATTCCTTCGCCGCCACTGTGCAACAGTTTATCGTACAGGCCGCCAGGGATCCAAAAGTTCTTGCTATCAAAATGACTCTCTATCGAACCTCTGGTGATTCTCCCATTCTACAAGCTCTAATCGAGGCTGCAGAAAGAGGAAAACAGGTGGTAGCCTTAGTAGAATTAAAGGCTCGTTTTGACGAAGAGAATAACATAAATTGGGCGCGGCGGCTAGAAAAAGCGGGAGTCCACGTGGTATATGGTATCGTGGGTTTAAAGACACATACTAAAATAGCCCTAGTAGTACGCAAGGAGAAAGATACAATTCGTCGTTACGTCCACATTGGCACGGGCAACTATAACCCCAAAACTGCTAAACTCTACACAGACTTGGGGTTGATTAGTTGCAGGGAGGATTTGGGTGCGGATGTAACTGACTTGTTTAACTACCTTACTGGTTATTCTAGACAAAAATCCTACCGCAAGTTGTTAGTTGCCCCCGTGACTATGCGGGATAGAATCATCGCCATGATCGATAGGGAAGCAGAAAATGTCCGCAATGGGGGCACTGGCCGTATTGTTGCTAAAATGAATGCCCTGGTAGATGTTCAAGTAATTCGGGCTCTGTATCGTGCCTCCCGTGCCGGTGTTAAAATCGACTTGATTGTGCGTGGTATTTGCTGTCTTCGTCCTGGCTTAGAGGGTATTAGTGATAATATCAAGGTTATTAGTATTGTTGGCCGCTTTTTGGAACACTCTCGTATTTTCTACTTCTACAATAATGGTAGAGAAGAAGTATACATTGGTAGCGCAGACTGGATGACTCGTAATCTATCCCGTCGTGTGGAAACTGTAACACCTGTAGAAGAGCCAAAGTTGATGAAACAGTTACAAGAGATTCTGGGGGTAATGCTTGCAGACAATTGTCATGCCTGGGAGTTACAAAGTGATGGCAGTTATGTGAGACGACAGCCCAAACCTGGCGAAAAGGAAATTATTGCCCAAGAAACTCTTATGCAAATGGCTCTAGAAACTAGTAATATGATCTGATATCCTAATATTGATTTTTTCCATGGACAAGCACAATAATCATCCCCATTCACAGAAATACGCTCAATTAAAGGCAGAAATAAAGGCCCCTTATAAGGGCCTTAGGAAACTATTTTATTTCACTTTCGCTGCCTCTGGTTTCATTGGCATTTTTTTTATTGTGCCCCGTATTATAAACGGGCAAAATATTTCTGAAAATTTCTATAATCTTTTTGTCCAAATTGCAGTTGTAACTATCATGGTTCTTCTTTATCTTCGGGAGGATAGAGACAAGAAAAAATAACCTAATCCCCTTCCTTTTTTCTATTTACATAGTAAATTATGCCATAACTGCCAGCCAAACACAAGATTCCAAGCCCCAGACTCACTATACTGCTTTTGTCATACTTCTCCGGGTTAAAAATTATTATTTTCCTAGCCACGGCAATCATTGCTGTTATTAAAACCAGCTCCAGTTGCACAATGTGCTTACGCAAATACACTGTTATATTCTCTAATAACTCCAGGGCAATTAACACATTCAAAAAAAGGCCAAAAATGTCTACTAAAGTGTTGTTCAAAAAACCTATTTTTTCGTCGAACAACAAGTCAGATAATAGGACATAAATTAAGTCAAAAATAGAAACGAATATAACAACAATTAGCGCCAGGGAGAGAATTTTTGAAACAATATTCTCAGTTATATGAATTAAAGCCATGAAACTTTTGTCCGGTAACAGGGTAAATAAGAAATACCAAAGTCTCTTTAGCATATAAAAATTGGAAGAAGTAATAAAATAAAACCATCAGAGGCCAAAAGACAGCTCCCGATTACTGGTATATTGTATCTGGTGTCTGTGACAGGGTTAAGAGGGATTCCATGAAAAAAAAACAGGCAGCAATAGAAACAGCACCCTTCCCAGCGGAAGAAATAGCCGCCGAGGGGATTAAACCAGAAGAGTATGAGGAAATAGTAAAAAGACTGGGAAGACACCCCAATAAGGCAGAATTGGGGATGTTCGGGGTGATGTGGTCAGAACACTGTTGTTATAAGAATTCTAAACCGTTATTGTCCCAATTTCCCACCCAGGGAGAGAGAATACTAGTAGGTCCTGGAGAAAACGCGGGCGTGGTAGACTTTGGTAATGGCCTAAGAATAGCCTTTAAAATAGAATCCCACAACCATCCCAGCGCCATCGAGCCATTTCAAGGGGCCGCCACAGGAGTAGGGGGTATACTTCGGGATATATTCACCATGGGGGCACGCCCCATCGCCGTTTTGAATTCCCTTCGCTTTGGCAATCTAGATAACCCCCATGTCAAACGAATATTCCAGGGAGTAGTAGCCGGTATCTCCCATTATGGCAATTGTGTGGGAGTGCCCACCGTGGGGGGTGAGGTGTATTTTGATGCCGCCTATAAGGATAACCCCCTGGTGAATGTGATGGCTATAGGATTGATGGAAACGGAAGAAATTGTAAAGTCAGCCGCCAAGGGGATAGGAAATCCTGTACTATACGTAGGCTCAACTACCGGCAGGGATGGCATGGGAGGTGCCAGTTTTGCTAGTGCCGAGTTGACAGAAGACTCCATAGACCATCGTCCTGCCGTCCAGGTGGGAGATCCCTTCCTGGAAAAATGCCTCATTGAAGCCTGTCTCGAGGCATTTAAAACAGGGGCAGTGGTGGCAGCACAGGACATGGGCGCCGCCGGCATTACCTGTTCCACCTCGGAGATGGCGGCAAAAGGAGGTGTGGGCATCGAACTGGATTTGGATAAAATCCCCGCTAGGGAAACCGGCATGACTGCCTACGAATACCTCCTTTCGGAATCCCAGGAAAGAATGCTGTTGGTGGCCGAAAAAGGCAGGGAAGACGAGTTGATTGCTATCTTCAAACGCTGGGGATTACACGCTGTAGTGGCTGGACGGGTTATAGCTGAACCAGTAGTACGTATCCTCCACCAGGGCAACATTGCGGCTGAGGTACCAGCCACCGCCCTCGCCGAAAATACCCCCGTTTATCACCGAGAAGTCCTGTCCGAACCTCCCTCCTATGTTCAAAAAGCATGGTCTTGGACCCCCCTACAGCTACCTCAAGACAACGAAAAGGGCATTTTAGGGCAAAAATGGGGTGATGTCCTCCTAAAACTCCTAGATAGCCCTTCCATTGCCTCTAAAAAATGGGTATACCGCCAATATGACTACCAGGTACAAAACAATACGGCAGTGTTACCCGGTAGAGCAGATGCAGCGGTAATCCGGTTAAGGCAGTTGGATGAAAGTCCAGGGGGAGCTATTATTGGTTTGGCGGCTACTACAGATTGTAATGGGAGATATGTATATCTAGACCCCCACAGAGGTGCGGCATTGGCAGTGGCAGAAGCAGCCAGAAACCTAAGTTGTGTGGGTGCAACCCCAGTGGCTGTAACGGACAATTTGAATTTCGGCAGCCCGGAAAATCCAATAGGCTATTGGCAGTTATACCATGCCTGTAGGGGAATAGCAGAGGCTTGTAGCCGATTCAATACTCCCGTTACTGGGGGCAATGTGTCCCTATATAACGAAACCATTGACAAGGAAGGTAACCCCCAGCCTATCTATCCTACCCCTGTTATTGGCATGATTGGCATTATACCTGATATTAGAAGGGCAGTAGGACTGTCCTGGCAGCAAGAGGGAGATTTGATATATCTCTTAGGAGAGTTTAACCCCACCCTTGGGGCATCCGAATACCTCGCGCTCATCCACAATACTGTAGCCGGCAAACCCCCCCATTTGGACTATGATTTGGAAAAACAGGTACAATCTGCTTGTCGTAAGGGGATTCATCTTGGCTATGTAAAATCTGCCCATGACTGTGCGGAGGGTGGTATTGCTGTTGCCTTGGCTGAGTGTTGTATTGCCTCCCAACTAGGTTGTCAGGTAACTGTCTGCCATCCCAACAAACGGTTTGATGAGTTGTTATTCGGCGAGATAGCGAGTGTTATTGTTGTTTCTGTTTCCCCCCAGCAGCAAACCGCCTGGGAAGCCCTTTTACAAGAAAATCTGGGTAGCAGTTGGCAACTAATAGGGGTAGTGGGTGGCAATTTTCTCACTATCACCGGCAACAACGTCAGTCTGTTAGAATTACCCCTATCCGACATCACCGAAACCTGGACTACGGCCATTTCCAGACGATTGTCTTTTTAGGATACAATGGGAGGGGCTAAAAATATACCCCACCCCACCTTCATGAAGTACCGTCGTTTCGGCAAAACTGGATTAAACTTGTCGGTTTTCTCCCTGGGGTTGATGCGTTGTTGCTACAGTGAAGAACAAATGTATGCAACTGTAGCTAGAGCATTGGAATTGGGAGTCAACCACCTGGAAATGGCTAGGGCTTATGGGGATAGTGAATTGTATTTAGGACGTGTTTTAAAAAGACTCCAATACCCCAGAGAGAGGGTAATTATAACTACTAAGTTTATACCAGTGGATAAACCTCAACTCTATCAACAATATCTGGATGAATCGTTACGGAGGCTAAAGGTAGACTATATTGACTGTGTGGCAATTCATGGGGTAAACACCTGGCAGCATCTGGAATTACTGACAAGGGACAATAGTTGTCTGACAGTGTTGCAAGAGGCTAAAGAAGCGGGGAAAATTGGTCATATTGGTTTTTCCACCCATGGCACTTCTGATATTATCAAAGCAACCATAGAAACGGGGTTGTTTGAGTTTGTTAATCTCCACTACTACTTCTTCTTCCAACGCCATAACCCCATAATAGACTTGGCATACAAAATGGATTTGGGGGTGTTTATTATCTCCCCAGCTGATAAGGGGGGGCGTTTGTATCAACCTCCTGCTAAACTACAACAAGTCTGTCATCCCTTCCACCCCCTTCTGTTAACCTATCGTTTCCTTCTGGCAGATAAACGCATTACCACCCTGAGTATGGGCCCTAGCAATCCAGAGGAGTTAGATTTTCCCCTCTCGGTGGCAGACGAGGATGGAAAGTTGACACCAGAAGAGTCAGCGGCTTTAGAGAAAATCACCACCACCCTAAAACATACCCTTGCTGCCGACTACTGTGCTCAATGTTACCAGTGTTTGCCCTGTCCAGAGGGCATTAACATCCCTGAGATTCTCCGGTTGCGCAATCTGGGGGTGGGATTAGAGATGACAGAATACGCCCAGTATCGCTATCAGATGTTTGAAAATGCTGGACACTGGTTTTGGGGTAAAAAAGGTGACAAGTGTACCTCTTGTGGCGACTGTCTACCTCGTTGTCCTTGTAATCTTAACATACCCCAATTGCTACAAGATGCCCATACTCGTTTCAATGGAAGCCCTCGTAGACGTCTATGGGAAGACTAGCAGTCTAGGATACCTGTTTATGCCCCAGTTTGAAGAAGATAGTTTCTAAATCCTCCTGTTGGCAGTGATAGTCACAAACGGGAATCCCCCCGACAACTAAAACTTTGAGAAACTCCGCCATCTCCGCCTCACTGCCGTCAAACTCCAGTTTATACCGTCTCCCCTGTTTCTCCCAATCCCTAACATTACGGCAATTGTTTAATTCCCTCTCTAGCCTCTCCTCCTCCCCCAATACAGTAATGTGAACAAATCTCCTCCCCAAACGTTGATATAATTCTGCAAGGGGGGTACTTTCCACCAGAAACCCTAATTCCATAATGCCTATGGCAGTACACAATTCAGCCAAGTCCGACAAAACGTGAGAGGATATTAGTATTGTCATCCCCGCCTCTCTCAGTACTTTGATTATATTACAAAACTCCCTACGGGCAATGGGATCCAATCCAGATACGGGTTCGTCCAAGAGTAATACCAAAGGCTGGTGGATAATAGTCCTAGCTAGACTTAGTCTTTGTTTCATCCCCCTAGAAAGGGTAGAAATATCCGAGTTTCGTTTGTACTCTAGTTGTACTAATTCTAGAACCTCGGAGAGACGGCGATGTCTTTGGGATGGGGGGACATTGTATAGACGGGCAAAATATTCCAGATATTCAATAACAGTCAAATCCTCATAGACAGGAAAATCATCGGGCAGGTAGCCTATATACTGTTTCAGGCGAGAGGAAGAGGAGTCAGTAGATAGCCTTTCGCCAAAAAGATAAATTTCCCCCTTGCTGGGGGTTTCCGCCGTTGCCAGCATGCGAATTAACGTGGTTTTGCCAGCACCATTAGGCCCAATTAAACCATAAACTTCCCCCTTTTTCACCTCCAAGTCGACGTTATTAACAGCAATATGTCTCTCAAATCTTTTAGTCAAACCGACAGTTAAAATGGCTGTCTCCGACAACATATTTTCATCCCCCAGTGTTAACTAATTCCGGATAGCCTGCCTCTATCAAAGCCTTGTTACGAATGCGACAAGAGTCACAAACCCCACAAGGTTTTTCTCCTCCCTGATAACAAGACCAGGTTTCTTCAATTGGTACACTTAAACTAATAGCCTTTTTTACTATTTCCACCTTAGACAGTTGGATAAGGGGGGCAACCAGCTTTGGCGCCTTTCCCTCGATACCAGCCTTGGAAGAGAGATTGGCCAGCCGCTGAAAAGCCTCTAGGTATTCCGGACGACAATCAGGATAACCAGAATAGTCAATGGCGTTGACACCCAAGTATATTGCTTCTGCTTCCACCGCCTCTGCTAGGGAAAGGGCGATGGCAATGAATACTGTGTTACGCCCGGGTACATAGGTAGAAGGGATAATATTAGGATTAACACCTTCTTGGGGCACAGGTAGACTAGTATCAGTAAGAGAAGAGCCACCCCAGAGGGAAAGATTCACCTCCACGATAAAATGTTTCCGGATACCCAGTTTTGGTGCCAGTTTTTTTGCCGCTTCTAATTCCCTTACATGTCTTTGGCCATAATGGAAGGATAGTCCAATAGTCTCATAGCCATCCTCCCTTGCAATTGCCGCCACTGTTGCCGAGTCTAATCCTCCCGACAATAATACTACCGCCTTTTTTGCCATTGCCCTGTTGTTTATCTTACCTGCTTGAGGGTTTCTACTCCCTTTGTAAATTGTTCTGTAAATAGACTTAATACAGTTCTTTTCTCCCTCACCTTAATATTAACAGTAACAGACATACCAGATTGCAAGTCCACCGGTTGACCCCGAACTATCAGTTTTTGGGATTCCAAGTCTATTTTCACGGGAAAACGATAAAAGTTGTAAATCTGATTTGGTTCTAGGGCATCAGAGCCGACAAAATAGACTCTACCCTTAATATCACCAAATTCACTATAGGGGAAGGCGTCAATACGTACATCTGCCTTTTGTCCAACTTCCACAAAACCGATGTCCTTATTGGTAACATAAACTTCGGCAACTAGGGGATTTTCTGGGCCTGGGTCCGGTACAATTTTCAACAGAGTCTCCCCTTGTCCAGTCTTAGGCACAAAACCGGGATTGGCCTTTAAATCAAACACCACCCCTGACACTGGGGCTTTTAGTTCCTGATATTTAATTGTCTGTTTTGCCACACTAATTTGACCGTTCAACTCCGCTATTTTCTTCTCATTTTCTAAGATTAATTTGTTTATTTGACTGTCTATGTCAGCGAGGCGTTTTAGGTTTTCTGCTAGACGCTCTCTTATTTCCTTTCTGGTGACATCAAGGGCATTTTTATATTTCTGTTGCGACTGACGAATATTGGCCACAATACGCTCATTCTCTTCTTCTAGTTGTCTAATTTCCGCCAGGCGGTTTTGGATTTGTTGTTGTTGTTTTTTCCTTTCAATCTCCCCATCAGCCCGCAATTGAATCACTTCTTTTTGGCTACTCATTACCCGCTGTTTTTGCCTTTCTAATTGCAGTTTTGCTAGGGCGCCTTCTTCCGCAAGAGGGGAGAGGGTGTTTAGAATATTTTGGTCTATTTTCAGTATTTCCTCTGCCTTAGCAATGGCCTGCCGATTCCGTTGTTCAATTTTTTTTAGTACCAATTCCTCCTCACGTAATTGTTGACGGGCATTATTAAGTCTAGCCTGATTTTGACTTAATTGGTGTTCCCATTGAGTAATTTCCCACTTGGCAGCCAAGGCGCGGGAGTTTAATTCACTCAAGAGTGTATCCAATCTTGCCTTCTCTTCTGGGGCAAGGGCGCTAATGTTCTTGTTTTCCCCCAAGAAAACCTCAAAAAGTTGGTTTTCTGCCACCAAAGCTGCCCTATTCAGGGCTAAAGCCGAGATTTCTGCCGGCAGATTCAGTTTTAATAATTCCCTTTCCACTAGCGTGGGAGTGAGGGAAGCCTGGGTGAGGGCACGATAGAATTTATTTTCTTGTAAGAGGGTGTTTTTAATCTTCTCTAGAGACTGTAATTGGGCTCGACTGGCTTCTGAGTCGAAGACTACCAGGGTTTGACCCTGTTTTATATGCTGTCCATCTTTGATTTTTACCTCTCTGACCACCCCTGACAAGGGCGCCTGGATTTCCTTAACTGTGCCCTTTGGTTTCAATTGCCCCCTCGCCATCACCACCTGTTCAATTTCGGCGGTAGCCGCCCAGACAATACTACATACAGTCACCCCCATAAGACTCCAGGCGGTGGCCCTCGACCACACGGGTGTAGGTCTTAAAACTACATCTTGGTCAAAGCCCGATAAATCCAGATTGACTTCCTGGGTGTCCTCCTTCTGGTTACTGTCATATATCACACTAGCTGATGACAAGTCGTCTATACTTTCCTTGCCATTTCTTTCATGTTTCCTGTTGTCAGTTTGAATCATACTTCCACCTCTATTCTCCTAGCTATACAAGTTTAGTTCATGTTGTCCAAACGTATGCGCGGGTCTACAAAAGTTAAAAGAATGTCTGCCATTAGGTTTCCCAAGATCAACATAGTGGCCCCCATCATCAAACTTGCCATTACCAGATACTTGTCTTGTGCTTGTAAAGCCTGTAGTGTCAGTTTACCTAAACCTGGCCAGTTGAAGAAGTATTCAGCAATAAACGAGCCACTCAATAGACTAGCAAATTCAAACCCCAAAAGGGTTATCAAGGGATTGATGGCATTGCGCAAGGCATGGACATAAATCACCCGGTTTTCTGGCAATCCTTTAGCTCTTGCAGTTCTTATGTATTCTTGTCTCAGTACATCTAGCATTTGTCCCCTAGTAATTCTCTGTAAGCCAGCAAAACCAGTGATGGTGAGGGCAATGGTAGGCATAATCATATGCCAGGCGATGTCCATAATTTTCCCCCAAGTGGACATCTCACTGTGATTGATGCTAGTCATGCCGCCCACTGGCAGAAGGGGGGAGAGATTTTGGGCCACAATAAGCAATAGCAGGGCAGTGATAAAGCTGGGAAACCCCTGTCCGATGTAGCTAATCACCCTCAAAACCTTGTCAAGAAGGCTATTTTGTTGAACTGCCCCTATAATCCCAAGAGGTATAGCTATAGCCCAGGTTAGAATCAAAGAAGAAATAGCCAGCAATAAGGTAGCAGGTATTCTCTCCAAAATCAAACTAGAAACAGGGCGAAAGTACACAAAACTCTGGCCAAAATCAAACCTTGTTACTATCTGTTTCAACCATAGCCAGTATTGTTCAATAGCCGGTTTATCCAAGCCAAAGCGTATTCTTAACTCCTCAATAGTCTCGGGGGAAACAGTAGGGTTTTGACGCAAATTATCCAGATAATCCCCCGGGGTAAGCTGACTTACGGTAAAACATAGCACTGAGGCTAACCAAAGTGTTAATATCCCCTGTAGGATGCGCTTAAAAATATACCACATATCCAGTTATTTTTTGTCTACAATATTCTCTGAACAAGCCCCGTAATCTTTGTGTTACCTTATGGAACTATTAAAGACAATCCACTGGGAAAAGTTGGCAGAGATAAAAGAATTGAAAAATCATTTCTCTCATGATTTTGATTCCTTTCAGAATTTGATTGTAGATTATATCACCATCTGGTCAAATTTAGACAAAGAAAACTTAGATAAACTAGCAATATTAAGGGCCCTGGAGGTTACTAACGGCTGTACCCAATGGGCTTATAGGCGGGGGGATAAGGATTGTTTGCCCATAGAAAAAACCAGAAAATGCATGAGCGTTTCCATGTCTTCCATCAAGAATAAAAGAATATATTTGAAGAGTGAAACCATTACTTTTCCCCCGGAAATTGCTAGGCTGATAGATGAGGGAAGAAGTTTATATATTCAGGCGTTTAAGAACAACTTGCCAGAAAAAGAAAGAGAATTCTACGCCCTTTCCACGGCACAGTTTTTGGTGTATGGAAGAGAGAGGATGAATAGGGCCTTTGACATAATCCAAGAGAATTTTGGGGATGTCTTCACGGAGTTTTTTATAAACAAAGGGAGGAGATATGTGCAACCCTATCTGGAGGCCATTGGCGAGTTATAATAGGGGGTTTGTACAGTTTTTCCGGAGATAGGCAAGTTGTCCAGGGAGACAATTAACTACATTATGCGTACGAATTATTGTGGCGAATTGGGTTTGGCACACCTTGATAAGATTGTAACCCTATATGGCTGGGTTGATCGCCGTAGAGACCATGGGGGTGTTATCTTTATCGATTTACGAGATAAAACCGGTATAGTGCAAATAGTAAGCGATCCGCAGCGTACTCCTATTTCATACAAGTGTGCTGAAAGGCTGAGGAGTGAATATGTGGTAAGGGTGACAGGGAGGGTGTGTAAAAGGCCAACAGAATCAATAAATCCGAAGCTAGCAACGGGGGAAATAGAGGTATATGCTACGGAAATTGAAGTGTTAAACGAGGTGAGGAAACAGTTACCCTTTGCCATTTCCAGTGTAGACGAGGAGAATGTGAGAGAAGAGTTACGGCTAAAATACCGCTATCTTGACTTGCGACGGGAAAGAATGAGTCGTAACCTCCAACTGCGACATCAGGTAGTCAAGGCTATCCGTCGGTTTCTGGAAGATGAACACAATTTTATAGAAGTGGAAACCCCCATCCTAACAAAATCTACACCAGAAGGAGCTCGGGATTACCTAGTGCCCTCCAGGGTGAATGAGGGACTATGGTATGCCCTTCCCCAGTCGCCCCAGTTATTCAAACAACTACTAATGGTAGCAGGGTGTGACCGTTACTATCAGATTGCCCGTTGTTTCCGGGATGAAGATTTACGGGCAGATAGACAACCGGAATTCACCCAGTTAGACATGGAAATGAGTTTCATGAGTCTAGATGAAATTTTAGAACTCAATGAGGCATTAATTTGTCACATTTTCAAGACAGTAAAGGATATTGACTTGCCTCGTCCTTTTCCCCGTCTAACCTATGCCGAAGCCATGAGTCGTTATGGGAGCGACCGTCCTGACACCCGTTTTGGTCTAGAATTAGTAGACGTATCAGAAATAGTAAAAGACTGTGGCTTCAAAGTATTTGCCGATGCCGTTAAGCAGGGGGGCATAGTAAAAGTCCTACCCATACCCCAGGGAGAGAAAATCGCCAACGTCAGAATCAAACCCGGCGGAGATTTATTCAAAGAGGCAACTATTGCAGGGGCAAGAGGAATCGCCTATATTCGTGTTAGAGAGGGTGGGGAAATAGACACCATTGGCGCCATCAAGGACAACCTTTCCCCTTCCCAGAAACAGGCATTATTAGAGAAAACCGGGGCAGAGGCAGGATACCTATTACTGTTTGCTGCTGGCAGTTTTGATATTGTCAACAAGACTCTAGATAGACTACGCATGGCCATTGGTAGGGAATTGGGGTTGATAGACGAAAACAAAATCAACCTGGTATGGATAACAGACTTCCCCATGTTTGAATGGAATGAGGAAGAAAAACGACTAGAGGCATTACACCACCCCTTCACCGCGCCACACCCGGACGACATAGACGATTTACCCAATGCCAGAGCCTTAGCCTACGATTTAGTATTAAATGGGGTGGAAATTGGCGGTGGCAGTCTCAGAATTCATCAGAAGGAGATACAAGAAAAGGTATTCACCACCATAGGCTTATCTTCAGAAGAAGCCAGAAGCAAATTCGGCTTTTTGCTAGAGGCGTTTGAATATGGTGCACCACCTCATGGCGGTATTGCCTACGGATTAGATCGTCTAGTGATGCTGATGGCAGGAGAAAATTCCATAAGGGATGTAATAGCCTTCCCCAAAACCCAACAAGCCTGCTGTCTACTCACCGGTGCACCCAGTGAGGTAGAAGAAAAACAACTTCAGGAATTACATATCGTCTCTACCGTTCAACCTAAGCAAGAATAGATGTAAACAGGGGTGGGTCACCTTTTCCCCACCCGCCCACAGTTCCTGTCATGCCACTCGTTATGCCATCATATGTCCCCCTAGCGGCGTTCCCGATAGTTTCCTGCCCTAATAGTGCCACATCCCATTCTCTAGCAGTGCAGTTATAGTTATTTTTTCTTCCCCCCAGCCTAGTTTCCAACCCATAAACACCCCTAAAATCCTACTGAGGCACCCCCAAAATGTTTCAGTAGAATAAGGATTATTACATTATCTTCATAATCTTCCCCAAAAATCCCCCCGGGGGGCATCTGAAAACCTATTTTTTCTGCTACCATGGGACAAAATTGCCTTTTCCCTGTCCAAATTTTGTATTAAACCTTGATACATATGTAGCTAGAAAGCTTTTCTTTATTTCTAAAAATTAAGAAATATTACGGTTTTTTCAAATAGTCCTGGAGATGCCCCCAAGACTCCCTTTATAGTGCTATCGTGGACTAGAATGGCCCCCCTGGTGGTCCAATTTATCGGAACCGGGTGGGGTTTCTTATTTTTGACTTTTTTTATGAGGTGCTCTTCTTCCTAGTCCATACTGCCTCAACAAAACGTCTATTCCATGCCCCAAACCCCAATAGGGCTTCTGAGGGTGCTGACTGTCCCGGGATTGGAGACATTACAAAGAGGCATTCCCCCAGTGATGTCTTATTATGTCCGTTGGCACTCCCGAGTGGGGGAACAAAATGCCCCCCTTTGGTGGGGACAACGTCAGACAGCTAAAACTCTTAAGATAAAAAATGAGATGAGGGAGAAAAAAATAGCGGGAGGCGAGTCGAACCCCCAACCCTTTAATAGACTCGGAAGACACCCCACTGCCACACGGGGGAGCATGGGGAACACCCGACAAACCCTCCCTTGTATTTACCGGGTTGCCTGCCACGGGCACGGAGGGACTCGAACCCCCGACCTGCTGATCCGTAGTCAGCCGCTCTAATCCACTAAGCTACGCGCCCTTATAATAGCCCCTATCGGCGACACCTACTCATTGTATCATATTAAGGGGACGATTGCAAGGGGGTTCAGAGAAAATTGAGCATATGTCCCAGGGTGTACATGGTTATTAGCCAGGGAAAAATCCAGAAGAGAGATTCCCGAAGTCTGGAGACGATTCTTTCTTTCCAGTTGGGGGAATCAGGGTGGAACAGGTGGCGGTATCCCCCATAGAGGATGAAAGTGAAAACCCACCCCAACAATTTGGCAACCCAGTCGTATTCTGGGGGGTAGAGTAGTACCGAAACTCAAAGTAGTTGTAAGATTACCCCTAAACAGAAGAAGGTAGCCAGGGGCAGATTTAGAAGCATGGGTATGAATATAAATTCTGCCCTAATTGCCATGCTGGTGTGATAAACTATGACCCAGAAAATAAACCACAGGACAATCCTTATTATTTCGGGCCTATTTATATTTCTCTTGGGGGTTATTTTTGACTTGATTATACTCAATTTTCCACTCATTTTCCTTGTATTGATTTTGGGGTTCCAATAAGATAAAATTACCTCCAATCTTTTCAAGGCATGCTCCATTATCACAGGAGTTTCGGTAGACAGTGGGGTGTGAGTGCCGCAAACTATCTAGACTATCTCTTGGGATGAGCAGATAACTGTCTTGGGCTAGTTTCTCAATTTCCTCCCATTTAAAGGTGGGCACTAGCCTTTGGCTATAAAAATTAAGACTGGGCCTTTCATATTCAAAATTGATGTAAACTGGCTTGTTTTCTGGAACATTTTCTCTTATTAATTCTGCTACCGGTTTAACCGCAAAAGCCTCGTTTAATTCCCATAGCCAATAGGGAGATGACACAAAGACTGCTAGGGAAATAAACATGCCCCAAAATAAAACAACTATAAATTGTTCATCCCTACGCTGTAGGAAAATGGCCACGGCAAGGAAGGTTATTGACAATAGAATCAGATTGGCCAAAATATGTTCCGCTTCCGGCTGGGTTAAGATAAAATAGGCCATTCCCCCCATTGTTGCCAAGGTTAGGGTGAAGAAAAACCCACTCCATAGGGGGGGATAGGGTTGGGAAGAGGGAAGATTTTTAGTTTCTGCCAATGCTACCGCCGTTGTTATTGCTAAAAATGGATAGATGGGAAGAATATACCATGGAAGTTTAGTCTGCATTAGGGAAATAGCAATCAAAAAGGGAATAACAGTTGCGATAATAAGTCTTCCCCAACTCCAGTTACGATGTAACCAGGCCTGTCTTATGCCCCAAAAGGAAAGGAAAAGCCAGGGATGATAATATTTTGCCAGTTCTAACAAATAATACCAGACTGCCCCACTGTTTCCCTCCACCACCTGAAAAATCCTATTAAGGGATTGATGTTGAATGGCAGTTTTTAGATACTGTTCCCCATAATATAAATATTGGGCACTATACCAGGCGACAGAGGGGAGAATGCCAAGAATCACCCCACCCCAGAAGTAAAATGAAGTCACTAGTCTAGGAGTATCCCACAGGATAAACACCAATCCTATTACCCCCAATAAGACGGCCATCATCCACCCCTTAGTCAAACAAAGAAGAGTTAGACTAATACCCACCCCGTAACTGTATCGCAAATCCCGTCTCGTTTTTAACAAGCAGAGGAAAAATAGTATTTCAAAACATAATACTGCCCCATCCAGCATCGCCAAACGCCCATGTCTTACCACAGGTAGGGTAGTAAGATAGACTAGGGCGGAAAAAAGGGCATAATAACGGGGTATAAATAATTCCCTCACCATTAGGTAGAGGAGGGGCACTGACAGTGCCGTCAAGGAGGCGCCCACAATGCGGCTAGAAAATTCATTTACCCCCAAAAAGCTATAGGCTATAGCCGTCAGGGTGTGAATTAGAGGCGGTTTATTCAAATAGGGTTTCCGCCAAAGGGTAGGAAATAACCATTGCCAGTGGGAAAAGGAAGACTCGTATATTTCCCTCGCTACTTGCGCGAATGTACTTTCATCCCAGTCTCTCAGTGGTAAACTGCCTAAATTATGGCAGAACAAAACTAGTGCTGCCAACAACAGGAGGAAAACATAAAGGCATTCCCACCAGTATTCTCTGGATTTCAGCCGGTAATAGGGGATTTCCCAGGCAAATATCTGACGGCTCATAATTGGTTAGCAGGGGGTATTACGGGGCAGAATTTGTCCTACTCTAGTCTACAGGTATTTTAATGAACCACTAATATAACAAGTAACAAGTCAGTCATCCCAGCGAAATTCCTCTTGTCCTATAGTCTTTATCATACCTTGCAAGCCGGGGAGCAGAGTAGTTTTTTTCCGGTGACAAAGGGGATATTGCTAATCCGGGGGATTAAATTCTAACACTCCTGTTGGTCTAAATGAATGGCACGGGCGGAAGGGGATACAATGGTAGATGCCCCCCCTAGGGCTTTTTTGATAGCAATAATAGCCCTGGTTTGCACTCTTCTGACGGTTTTTTGTTGTGGTGGTGTCCAGTATCTTACCACAAGTCGGACCGCACTGTCGCCAAAACCCACTACATCCACCTCTGGCGGCGGATTGTCTACCACTCCTTCAACACTCTTGACTACCCTCAGAAGTAACTGTTGTATTTCTTCCAGCTCAGTGTTATAATCCAACCCCAATTCTATGTCTGTGCGACGGTAATCAAAACCAGTCCTTACTAAAACCGAATTGGTAAAAAGAGTGGCATTGGGAATGAGAATTTTTTCCCCTTGATATGTGCGAATAGTTGTGGTTCTAATGTCAATATGCTCCACCAATCCCTGGTAACCCTCAACGGCAATTTCATCTCCTATAGAAAATGGTTCTTGTGATAATATTAATATCCCGGCGAAGAAGTTTTTTAAAATATCTTGAAAGGCAAATCCAACTACTACTGAGCCTATTCCCAGTGTACTGAAAAAATAACCCACCGTAAAGCTTGGAAAAACGACAACTAATGCCAGAATAAACCCCAATACCCAAACCGCTACACTTGCCGTTTTCCTGAATAAAATCTGCAAGGATGGGCTTTTAACTGTCCTATCTGCTATTCTCTGGACTAAAGTCTCTATCCAATCTGCCAGGTATCTTGTCAACAACAGGATTACTAAACCAGACAGCAAACTGGGAAGATAGCCTAGGATTGTTATTATTATTTTATCAAATGCAGCCAGTATATTCTGGGCTATTTTGCTGAACATATACCCTTACCTTTCATCCAAAAATTCAGCAAATATTCTGGATAAAATAGTGTTGGAATACAAAAAACCAAGAGGAGAAGCCAGCCTGATTATGCCTTCTTTTTCGTCTAAGATGACCAGTTTTTCTAGAGCGAAATCCCGGAGGGATGAGATAAGTTTTTTTACAAAATTTTGGCCGTATTCAGCTTCTAATCCGGCTAAATTTACCCCCTTTTTCAGTCTTAATCCCAACATCAAAGTTTCCAAAAACCTGTCAGTCTCGGAAACGGGAGGAATTTCTAGAATGCCTCCTTTCCTCTCATAGTCTACCACCCAAGCATAATACTGTTGACGGGTGCGAGGACGGGTAAATCGGATATTATCAGTATAACTAGCAGCCCCCATGCCAAAACCATAATAGGGTTGATTCAACCAATAAACCTGATTGTGTCGACATTCATAGCCTGGTTTAGCATAATTAGAAATCTCATAGTGATGATACCCTGCTGCTTCTAACGTAGCTACCGCCATACAATACATCTCTGCCGTGTTTTCTTCTGTAGGCAGTGGTTTTTTCCCCGCCTGGTATTTTTTTCCAAATACTGTTGTAGGTTCTAGTACTAAATCGTAACAAGATATGTGTTTGGGCTGTAATTCAACAGCCTTTGCCAGAGACTGTTGCCAATCGTCGAGGGTTTGGTAAGGCAAGCCGGAAATCAAATCCAAACCCCAGTTGTCAAAATCAGCCTGATAAATATCATCTATTGCCTGTTGAATGTCTTTTAGGCGGTGGCTTCTGCCGATACTCTGTAATAAATTGTCTTGAAATGCCTGTATCCCCAAGGTAATCCTATTTACTCCTAGGGATTTATATTTTTTCAGCTTATTTAAATCGAAGGTAGCTGGATCTATTTCTATAGAAACTTCCGCATCTTTACTAATTCCAAGATGTTGCGACAGTGCGTCTAATACTTTGGCCAAACCCTCCAAGTAAAGCAATGAAGGTGTACCTCCCCCGAAGAATACTGTGGCTAGAGAAGATGTCTTTTTAGGAGTAGCCCTAATTTCTCGGCACAGAAAATCAACATACTCTTCCTGAAGAGATATATAAACATTTGCCCCATTTTCTCCCAAAACAGTAATGGGGAAGTCACAATAAAAACAACGACGACGACAAAAGGGAATGTGAATATAGGCTGCATTTATAATCATATATCAATCCAAAATGTTAAGGTTAGTTATAGGGAAAAAAGGAAACTATGAACACAAAAATAGTAACTCTCCTTCTTTGGCGGGGTAAAACGGAAAAAATGTGGCCAAGTATGGGAAAATAATAAACCCTTATTGATGAGTTAAAGACTAGTATTCCCTGAAAGCAGTCAAAAAATGATAATATAGCTGATATGCTAAGGGGAAGACAGAAAGAGACAATCGATGCCTGAAGCAGTAGGAGTAATCCAAACGGTGGGGTTTCCCGCCATATTAGCAGCAGCAGACGCAGTAGTAAAAGCGGCTCGTGTTACACTTGTACAATTTGAGCTGGCCGAGAGAGGTGAGTTTCTAATTGCCTTTAGAGGGCCAGTCTCCGAGGTGCAAAAGGCCATGGAAGCCGGCATTGAAGCGGGCAGTAAGGTCTATGGCGGCGTGATTCAGAGCCACTACATAGTACCCAACCCCCCACCGAACGTGGTAGACGTGTTACCGATAAGATATACGGAGAAGTCGGAACCCTATCGTTTTTGATGGGGACAATATTGCCTATTATAGTATCTAGTTTTAACATTATATCAGGGAGGAAAGAGAGCGTATGCCATCTCAAGCCGCAGTGGGCTCCATTGAAACCAGGGGGTTTCCTGGTGTTTTAGCCGCCGCCGATGCCATGGTAAAGGCAGGGAGAGTCACCCTGGTGGGATACATTCGTGCCGGCAGTGCCCGTTTTACCGTTAACATTCGTGGTGACGTCTCCGAGGTGAAAAGGGCGGTGGAGGCGGGGATTGAGGCTGTTAAACGCACCGAAGGCGCTATTTTAGAATCCTGGGTTATCATTCCTCGCCCCCATGAAAATGTTTGTGCCGTACTCCCTATAGATTACACAGAAGCGGTTGAGCCCTACCGTCAAGCCGTCGAGGGAATTGCCTTGCCCGGCAATGGGCGTCGCTAATGGGAGTAGTCTGCCAGGAAACCTATATACAACAAGTGTAGTCCCAGAATAACACTCCAGCCGAGGGTAAAGGGGGTTGTCCATGCCCATTCGGGGTGGTTAAGATTATGGAAAAACCACACCCCCGAGTTAACTGCCAAAAACAGTGCGGTATGGACAGCAAAATTCATCCTATCATCTAATTTCCGGTAGGCTGGATCGTTTTTCCTGTCTGGTTTTCTTGGCCAACGGGGCGGCATGTTTTTCTTCTCTAAAAGTGTTACTTTTATGGTAACAAATTCGAGCCCAACTAGTTAATTTTTATCAGGGAAATCCTATTTTTTCCAGCTCCCCATTATCCCTATTAATTTAGCTTCTGTTAAAAATCTCACTCTCTGTCTCCTTTGTCTAGTTCGACTTCTTCCATTATATTTGGCGGGGGAGTCTTGATTGTATTTGTGTTATTGCCCAGTCAACTCTATTTTTGAATTCATTATCTCCCATTACAGTGGTGTCCAAAGTGTGAGATACACTGGATTAATCTAGGTTTTTAAAGACAGCCAGTAGGTGGGGTCTTTGGGGTTTATTTCCCTCTAATTTAGCCAAATTTTCCAACGGGGCTATTATCTGGGATATTATCTTTTTTTAACCGGCGATAAATTCGGTTTTAATAACATTGTTTTCCGGAGCTATTTCCGGCTTATAATTGCTGCTTACCGGTTGAGGGTTGAAAATTTCCTTTTACCCCTTACCCACAAAGAAAGCCCCATCTCCTTGGCCTTAAATGCGGCATGGTGATGACTTCAAATTTTTCTACCTTTTTTATTTTACAACTGGTGGGATAATTACCCCCCCTTTCTTCCAGTATCAACACCGCCAATCTTTTTAATTTTTCCCGGGAAGAATTTTCCCCTGGGATGGCACTGTAAATATTTTCTATAAGAAGAAGTGCCGTCTTTAGTTTTTGGGCAAACATGTGTCAAAATTCCAAACATAGGCTATGACAGCAACTAATATCGGAGTATTTTTCCCACAATCGCAAGTGGCATAAATTCATTGGCTGATTCCCAGTCTCTATTGTAGGCAAAAATAGACTTCGGCTCGGGAAATTCATAGTAGTTTCTCTAGTAGGCAGTACACTCACTCAATTCTGGTCTTTGGTGTATAATAGCTGCTATCACTTCTAACCCCTTTATCCTACCCCTACTGCAACAGGCCTTGTCATATGATTTAGATTGTAAGAAATACATTTACAAAAATACACAGAGGCAACCTAAAAACAGTGGTGTTAGGATGGGAAAAAGAGAAGATTGTCTAGGTGTTTTATGAGTGTAAGGGTAACGTTTCAACCGGATAATGTGACGGTGTCGGCGGAAAGTGGAGAATCTATATTGGCAGTAGCTAAACGAGCTGGTATTTTTATTCCTACAGGTTGTTTGATGGGTTCATGTCATGCCTGTGAGGTAGAATTAGAGGATGGTACACCCATTTGTGCTTGTATTAGTGCTATCCCCGTTGATAGTGAGGAGTTAACCATATACCTCTATGGTGACCCAGTGTGGTAGAATCCTTACTGTTGAATTTGGTGTATCTAGGGCAACTATTCACTATAATCCCACTATAATCCCCCTGTAGATGGCGGATTTGGGTGTGAGTCTACCCCTATGCTATGCCAAGAATAGTTCTAGTGCATCCACAAATTCCCCCTAATACTGGCAATATTGCCCGCAGTTGTGCCGCCATGGATGTGGAGTTGCATTTAGTGGCACCTTTGGGTTTTGAAATCGGCGATAGGTATTTAAAAAGGGCTGGATTGGACTATTGGCCCTATGTTAGACTAACCTATCATCCCAGTGAAGACTATTTTTTGCAACATGCCAAGGAAAAGGGGGGAAGGCTTATTGGTTTGAGTGTCAGGGGTAAGACTAATTATCTTGACTGTCAATACCGAGATGATGATTGGTTACTCTTCGGGAGTGAGACTGACGGCTTGCCCCAGAAAATTTTAGATGCCTGTGATCTTACTTGTTATATTAAGATGAGAAATCCATTTGTTCGCAGTCTTAATTTGTCTGTGAGTGTTTCTGTAGTTTTATTTGAATCCTTGCGACAATTAGGATACACCACCACTGTAAATTAAATCAGGAAAGTATGACTGGCAAACTTACTAAAAGTCAACAGAAAATCCTAGATGTGTTAAAAAGCGTCGAGGGGGAGATTAGTGCACAAGAAATTTATCATATTCTACGCAAAAATGGCTCTTCTACTGGCTTGGCTACCGTCTATCGCCACCTTAAATTTTTCCTTCTACGGGGTTTGGTAAAGGAGAGAATCACTGTAGACGGCGAGTCTTTATACCAGCTAATTAATCATAGCCATCAACATCATTTTAACTGTATTAACTGTGGCAAATCCGTACTACTTCCTGACAATAATTGCCCCATCAACGAGGCAGTTTATAAATCACTAGTGCCAAACAATTTTCGTATTTACTACCATAGCCTAGAGTTTTTCGGCTTATGTGAATGCTGCCAAAGAATGGCTGATGAAAAAGACAGTTTATAGTTTATAGAAGATTTTCCCCACTATATGTATACTAAAATTAATCATTGACCAGAAGTTGGTTTGACTATAATTAATTTCGCCTCCTCGTCTCTAAGGGCAATTGTAGTGGTAGCACCTACTTTTACATGGAGAGTTTTCCCCCACCACAGTTTGCGGAGGATTTTCACTTTTTTCCCACTTACCAATCCGAGGGATTTGAGACGATTTGTCAAGGCTTTACCATGGATTCCTGTTAAGATTTGACAGACTATTGCAGCCTTCCCAACTTCCAAGTTTGTCAGCGGATGGTGTTGATTGTTTGCCATTCCTGTTGCCATTTATTTTGGTTATCCTATTTCTGTTGTCGATTCTTTTTGTTCTTGCCTAATTAACCATATTATCACAAAAGACATTGTTGTCCCATTATGACCCAACCGTCTACTTGTTGCCAGGCATAGTGTTTCATAATGACTGGACAAAAAGATGTTTGCCTTTTGTTAGGTAGCCTTTAGGAAAAGTCCACAGAGGAAAATTTGTTTGTTTTTGGTATGATGTAAACCTAACATGGGGGAGTGGGCTCGTTGGCCTTTGGGTGTAATTCGGAATAGCTAGACGGGGGGATATTTTTTTGGGTTTAATATTAATTGGCAAAGGATATACACATATGTATTCGTTAGTTTTTTTTACCAGAAATGAAGGCAATTACATCTCACATATCAGAATACGCAATTTGTTGAAACAAGCAGACATAAAAAATGGATTCCCAAAATAGGGCAACAGAATTGACAGGTGTATTTTGCGCCGCAAATGTTAAAAATGTTAAAGCATTATGTTGGGTTTTTGATAATATGCAAATTCTGATAATAATACCATCATATTATGGGCCTGGCATTTCGGTGTTTTCAATATTTTTTAGGAGTTACTGCCGTTAAAATACAAAACATATTCCGTTCGTATTCAGAATAGTAGGTGTATAGGAAAGTAAATATTCTTTGTATTGCAAAAATTGGGGGTGCCATGGAATTATAACACAGGTTTGGAGGGTAATCTTGGTTAATTTTGGTACAATTTGGACTTACCCCAGAAGGGTATATTTGTTGTTTGGTGTTGCCTAGAATAATAGGGTATTATGTTTATCCTCTTTGGGCATAACTTAAACCAATGATACGGGTTCAAGTATGTTTTTTGCCTGTTGTTGGGTAGAATTCAAAGTCACTGGAGGGTGACATAACTGTCTGTTGTTGTAGAGACTTTAGGATAAATACCCAGTGGGAATTATTTGAAATATACAAATACGGATATGCTTGTTTTTTTAGGCACAATTTATGGCAACTAAACGAGGTTATATATTTCTGTCACTGCGCCTGCTTTTAGGGGTGGAGTCTGGAATGATTAAAAAATATGATCCGCCAATAACATAGAGGTTTATCTGTTTGTTTTAACGCCAAATACAGTGCAAATTATATCCCCGCTTTGGGTTCAAATTTAGAATAAAAAGCCAACATTGATATACAGGAAATTGAAATAAATATTTACCCCAAATTGGGAATTTAATTAGCCTAAGAAATGCCCAGGCGTAATCCGAAGTTATATTTTTTGTAATTTTCCAGGCCTAGTTACAACTCACTGTCATGGGGAGGGACTGTCATGGGAAGGGAAGGAGTTAAAATAACTAAAAAATGGTACTTTATGCCGAAAACGGTTGTTGTTTTTCTGACTAAAGATAGTAAGACAAGATGGATTCAGCCGTTTCACCCTTGACAATAATTTCCCGGTTTCTGGCGAAAAGAATCGCACCCACATAGACCGAAATATCTATGTGCTTTTTAATGTAATTACGACTGTTTTCCTCTATTCTGTTAGCCATGAGATGATAAACCGTGTCCTGATATTTAGTGCCATTTATGGCATCGAAATTACGGAGAATCGCTAAACCAGATTCTACAGTTTCCGCTATAAATATTTGTCTACAAACCTCCTGAGGCACTCCCACAAAACAGGCAAGGGATGTTAGAATTTCCAGTCTAGCATCTGCAACAAAATGATGGGTTTGGAACACATTGCCGGCTAATTTTATAAGTTTGCCATGATAGCCAAATAGGAGAATAGATTTTAACCCTAATTCCCCGGCTTTTACTAACATTGGCCCCAACCAGTTAGCGGTTTTTACTAGTTGTGCAGGGTTGAAGCCAATTTTTGCGGCTAAATCTAAACCATTTTCGCCAATACAGAAAACTAGATGTTCAAAATTTTTGCTCTTACTGGTTAACTCCTCTAAATACAATTCTAATTGTTCGGGGGAACTCAGGGGTTGAGAAATACCACTAGTGCCAAGTAAAGATAAACCTTCTACCACACCAAAAGCAGCATTAGAAGTCCTTTCAGCTAGTTTTTTACCCTCAGGCAGAATAATTTTAACTTCCACTTGGGCATTGTCTTCTAGGTAAGCTAACAGATTGATTTCTAACAAATTTTTTGCATAGCTGTAGATGGCCGGTTTGTTGTTACAGGCAATGATTCTCCCCACCCCTTCCCCCCCTTGAATGAGAATTTTTTTCTCTGAATTTGGGACAAGGGTTACCAAGGCCCAAACGGGGGTATTCCTAGTCAAATCCAGGTTATCCCCTGGGTCTGAGCGAGTAATTGCTAGGGCTTGATTGTCACCAATTCTTGCTACTTGCTCAACTGGAATTATAACCCTTTCTGGAGGGTTTAACAAGTCTATTTCCACTTCCTTTTCAGCTATCTCTTTCTGTAGAATCCTCAGGGCAGCCACTGCAGAAGCAGTAGCAAAAACTGGTAAAGTGTAGCCTGATCTTGCCATATTTTTTAGGGGACAGTAATGTCAGGTTCGTGTTCAGTAAAAAGGGTAATTAAAATGGGGAGAAGAAAAGATTGGAATAACAATAAGGAATAATTTTACGGGAGTAATTCTACTACAAAAATGTGCAAAGATCAAGATTTTTTCTGGGGGTAAATGTTGTCGTAGGAATTGTCAGTCTGTTTATTTGTGGGTAAAATCGTGATGTCTGATTAAAAGGAGGGTAATAGATGTTAGCCAAGAGAATATTGCCTTGTTTGGATGTCAATGCCGGTAGAGTGGTTAAAGGGGTAAATTTTGTGAATCTGAAAGATGCAGGGGATCCAGTGGAACTGGCTAGACTGTATAATGATGCGGGGGCTGATGAGTTGGTGTTTTTGGATATTACCGCTACTCACGAGGATAGAGACACCATCATCGATGTAGTCTATCGTACCGCGGAACAGGTGTTTATACCCCTGACAGTGGGGGGGGGCATCAGAACCTTAGAGAATGTTAAAAATTTGTTAAGAGCAGGAGCAGACAAAATTAGTGTAAACTCAACAGCAGTAAAGGATCCAGATTTTATTAATAGGGCAAGCGATCGTTTTGGCAGTCAGTGTATAGTGGTAGCAATAGATGCGAGGAGAAGAAAAGATCCAGAAAACCCGGGGTGGGACGTGTATATCCGGGGAGGCAGGGAGAATACAGGAATAGATGCAGTTTCTTGGGCGGAAGAGGTAGCCAAAAGGGGTGCAGGGGAATTGTTGGTAACTAGCATGGATGCGGACGGCACCCAGGCGGGATATGATTTAGAACTGACTAGGGCTATAGCGGAAAGAGTGGAAATTCCAGTTATTGCCTCTGGCGGCGCCGGTAACTGTGAACATATATACCAGGCTTTGACGGAGGGGAAAGCGGAGGCGGCTTTATTGGCTTCTCTACTACATTATGGCCAGTTGACTATCCCCCAAATCAAAGAATACCTGAGTCAAAGGGGCGTTACCGTGAGACTTTAACTGTAATTTTATTTTTCCACTACCAAAGGTATATTAGAATAGACTAAAACTCATATTCTTAAAAAATGTTAATACCGATTCTCATTTTGGACGTGGCATTGGTAGCCTGGTCATTGCATCTGATGCAACAAGCCTTTGACCGCCGGGAGTTTTCCCTAATGCTGGCGGGGACATTAGTGGCATTGGCGGCCGCCGCCATGATGGTGGTCTACATTTTGGCAAACCATTGTCTTTCGTATTTCTCTAGCCTCTAGTCGGTGTATGCCGAAAAAATCGTTCGGTAACCCGTACAAGACAACCCGTTGCTACTTCCATCCAATTTTCGCTAAATTAGCACTCGGAAGGTGAGAGCGCTAAAAAAGCAAAAACAAGAGGCGCCCACCGAGGGTAAACCAAGTAGCAAGGAAGATTGGAGAAAGGAGTCTATGGCAGCGGTAACTATTAACGTATCCACCGTTAAGCCTTTGGGCGATCGTGTATTCGTAAAAGTAGCCCAAGCAGAAGAAAAAAGTGCTGGTGGCATCTACCTGCCAGACACCGCCAAGGAAAAACCCCAAGTAGGGGAAGTGATTAGCGTAGGGGAAGGCAGACTCAATGACAAAGGCGAAAGAATCCCCGTAGAGGTTAAGGTAGGGGATAAGGTCCTCTACTCCAAATACGCTGGTACTGACGTTAAACTCGGTGGCGAAGATTACGTCATTCTCTCCGAAAAAGACATCCTCGCTGTCCTGTCTTAATTAATTAATAAGTAATTTCTACCTAGAGACCTTGTAGTTAATTATCTAAACTTTGTATTGCTGGTTTCCGTTTGTTGTCAGTTTAGTTAGTAGTAGAGAGGGAAAAGAGGGATAACTATGGCAAAAACCATCATCTACAACGAAGAAGCTCGTCGCGCACTAGAAAGGGGTATTGACATTTTGGCCGAAGCTGTAGCGGTGACTCTGGGGCCAAAAGGACGCAATGTGGTATTGGAGAAGAAATTTGGCGCTCCTCAAATTGTAAACGACGGTGTTACCATTGCTAAGGAAATAGAATTAGAAGATCACATTGAGAATACCGGTGTATCTCTCATCCGTCAGGCTGCCTCCAAGACCAACGATGTAGCTGGTGATGGTACAACAACCGCTACAGTGTTAGCCCATGCCATGGTAAAAGAAGGGTTGCGCAACGTGGCGGCCGGTGCCAACCCCATAGCCCTCAAGCGTGGTATTGAAAAGGCTACCGAATTCGTAGTAGAACAAATCGCCAAACACGCAAGAAAGGTAGAAGACAGCAAGGCCATCGCTCAGGTAGCCTCCATCTCTGCCGGTAACGATCCGGAAGTAGGCGAAATGATCGCCAAAGCCATGGACAAAGTGGGCCGTGAAGGGGTTATTTCCCTAGAAGAAGGCAAGTCCATGGAAACTGAGCTGGAAATCACTGAGGGGATGCGTTTCGATAAGGGTTACATCTCCCCCTACTTCGTAACCGACACCGAACGCATGGAGTGTATATTAGAAGAGCCCTACGTACTGGTTACTGACAAGAAGATCACCCTAGTCCAAGATTTAGTACCCATCCTCGAACAAGTAGCCCGTCAAGGCAAGCCCTTACTCATCGTAGCCGAAGACATTGAAAAAGAAGCTCTTGCCACTCTGGTAGTCAACCGTCTCCGTGGAGTGCTGAATGTGGCCGCTGTGAAGGCCCCCGGTTTCGGCGACCGTCGTAAGGCCATGCTAGAGGACATTGCTATCCTCACCGGTGGGCAAATGATTAGCGAAGATGCCGGCTTCAAGTTAGAAAACACCACCATCGAGCAACTGGGTAAGGCCCGTCGCGTCACCGTAACTAAAGATCACACTACAATCGTAGCTGATGGTAACGAAAAAGCTGTTAAGGCTCGTTGCGAACAAATTCGTCGTCAAATCGAAGAAACCGACTCCAGCTACGATAAAGAAAAATTACAAGAGCGTCTGGCTAAACTCAGTGGTGGGGTAGCGGTGATCAAAGTAGGGGCGGCTACTGAAACTGAAATGAAAGATCGCAAACTCCGCCTCGAAGACGCTATCAACGCCACTAAGGCTGCCGTAGAAGAAGGTATTGTACCCGGTGGTGGTACTACCCTGGCCCACATCGCCCCTCAACTAGAAAAATGGGCTCAGGAAAACCTACAGGGCGAAGAGTTGACCGGTGCTATGATTGTAGCCCGTGCCCTCAGCGCCCCCTTGAAACGGATTGCTGAAAACGCCGGTCAAAACGGTGCCATCATCGCTGAAAGAGTCAAAGAAAAAGAATTCGATGTGGGTTACGATGCCGCCAAGGGTGAATTTGTCAACATGTTCGACGCTGGTATCGTTGACCCGGCTAAGGTAACTCGCTCTGCCGTACAAAACGCTGCCTCTATTGCCGGCATGGTGCTCACCACCGAGTGTATCGTCGTTGACAAGCCCGAAAAAGAAAAACCAGCCGCCCCAGCCGGCGCCGGTGGTGGTGACTTCGACTACTAATAATACTCTGTAAGCTAGTCGTAACGGGGGGTAGCACCCCCTTTTTTTTGTGCCTTAACCCCCCCCACGGGGGGTATCATACATGGTTGCCCTGAATTGCCCTTGGGTTAGAAAGGTATAGTAATAGGCGTGCGACTCACTTTTACTTCATAGGGGGGTTGTTCGATTAGAGACACACCCGTCATTTCCTCCGGTTGTGGCAGTTGTAAAATTTGCAGGATGGTGGGGGCAATATCTGCCAGTTTCCCGTTTTCTCTTAGCTTTACATGGCCACCGTGTCCAGGTATTTTTCGTTTCTCCCCTTCGATGAGAATCAGGGGCACCATGTTAGTGGTATGGGCAGTCCAGGGGTTCCCATCTTCGTCAATCATGTACTCCGCATTGCCATGGTCGGCTGTTATAATTAGGGTGCCACCCATGCCATTTACGGTTTTGATCAATTTGCCCAAACAGGTATCTACCGTTTCGATGGCCTTGATGGTGGCTTCCAGGTTGCCCGTGTGCCCCACCATATCCGGATTGGCATAGTTGATCACTACCAGGGAGTATATTCCCTTCCTAATGGCCTCACAGGCTACCTCTGTCACCTCTACCGCAGACATCTCCGGTTTTAGGTCATAGGTGGCTACCCTGGGACTAGGTACCAAGTGTCTATCTTCCCCCGGAAAGGGCTCCTCTAAGCCTCCATTGAGGAAATAAGTCACATGAGGGTATTTTTCCGTCTCGGCAGTGCGGAATTGTCTTAAACCAGCATTGGCTACTACCTCCCCTAGAATGTTTTTCAAACTCTGAGGCTCAAAGGCTACTTTAACAGGTAAAAGGGGATCATACTGGGTAAAGGTGACAAAGTGCAAAGGTTGTATCAACTGCCGCTCAAACCCATCAAAATCCGGCATGGTAAAGGCGTAACACAGTTGTCTAGCTCTGTCTGGCCGGAAATTGAAGAATATTATGCCATCCCCGGCGGTAACAGCCCCACTGGCTATTCTAGTAGGCTCAATGAATTCATCGGTAACACCCCTCCCATAAGACTCTTGCAACACCTCTACTGCCGTTTTGCCACAGCCCGGACCATCTATGGTATAAAGTTCATAAGCTTTCTGAGTGCGCTGCCAACGACAGTCCCTATCCATGGCATAATAACGACCACAGATAGTAACTATTTTCCCAACCCCTATTTTTTCTATGTGTTCTTGTATAGCTTTTACGTAATTCACTCCCTCAGTGGTGTTAGTGTCTCTCCCATCGGTGATGACATGGACACAGACTTCTCTAATACCCTGCAATTTAGCCAAATCCAGTAGGGCGAACAGGTGCTCAATATGAGAGTGAACACCACCGTCAGAACATAATCCCATTAGGTGTAGTTTTCCGCCACTTTGAGCCACCTTCTGACAGATTTCTACCAATGCCGGATTTTTGAAAAAGCTACCATCCTCCACAGCGTCGGAAATCCTAACCAATTCCTGTGGCACAACCCTCCCCGCACCTATGTTCAAATGCCCCACCTCTGAATTGCCCATCTGTCCCTTTGGCAATCCCACCGCCTTTCCTGACGCGTGAATCAGTGTATTTGGATATACTTCTAACAAACTATCCATTACTGGGGTGTTTGCCAGGGCGATGGCATTACCCTCCTTTTCTGGGCGGTATCCCCAGCCATCTAAGATTACTAGTACTACTGGTGCTACGGTCCCTTCAGTCATAAATAGGTCACCCAATAAACTGTAAAAATAGTTGCAATTTGATGATAACACTGATACCTTTTGGCCGTTAGGAAATTTCAATTCCACTTGACATTTGGCCAAATCCTCCCCTTGGCTTTTTCCCTTCGTAATAGGGAAATATTAAGAAAATATTAAAGCTATTGTTTGATAATAAGGGATAGGGGACAATTAGGCAAGTTTTTCAACAGTTTTCGTCTCTATTACCCCCCAGCCACTGGTTTTTAAGGGAAAGGGGCAGAGTTGGTGTTGCGCCTTTTTCGCTGGCAATATAGGCGCCTATCTCATTAGCCTTACGAACTATTTCTGATGGTGGCATTCCTCGCAAATAACCCACTACTACTGCCGCTGCTACCCCGTCTCCCGCGCCTACACAGTCAGCTTCCTCTTGGGGGGTAAATTGGGGCACCTCTGCCACTATCTCTTGTTTTTCGTCTATCCATTTTGTCCCCCTCTCTCCCTGGGTTAGGATAATAACATCTAAATCATATTCTCCTAGCCACTGAGATATATTTTCACTAAACCCGCAGTGTTGTTGCAAATACCTGGCTTCTTCTAGGTTTAGTTTTAGGATGTTGGTTCTTTCAATACTCTCTCTAATTATCTTATGGTCAAGCTCCGGTTTTCTTAAGTTCAAATCCAGGAATATTTTGCCCTTAAAATTTCTCACAATTTCCTGGATAGTTTCCCTACTTTTCTGACTTCTCTGAGCCAAGGTTCCAAAATACAGGCATTGGTAATTGTCTAGTTCATTTATCAACTCATTCTCTAAGTTTAAATAATCCCAAGCAACGTCTTCTACTATCTCGTATTCCACCTCTTTGTTGTCTAAAATATTTACCATCACCCTTCCAGTCGGCCTATTATCATCCCACTGAAGGTATTTTGTGTCTACCCCTCTTTGTCTCAAACATGCCTCTATTCGTCTCCCTAAATCGTCTTTCCCTACCCTTGTCAGCAATGTAACATCAGCACCCAACTGGGCACAGTGAATGGCAAAATTAAGAGGTGCTCCCCCCAACGCTTCTCCACTGGGCAAAATGTCAAACAAAGCCTCTCCCACTGCTAGGATTTTTTTACCCATAATTCCTAGGTACTATTAGACAGGATGTGTTACAATAAAACCCAAAATTTTGCCATATCAAAAATACATGAAGCTGATACTTTATAGCAAACCAGGTTGTCATCTATGTGAGGGTTTAGAGGAGAAAATAAGGGCAATTACAGAAATAAAAATAGACCTGGAAGTAAGAGACATAAATACTAACAGTGAATGGTGGGAGAAATATCAGTATGAAATACCGGTATTGTACGTGGAAACCAAAGGGGGAGCAAAATTAATCCCCCGTGTTTCCCCGAGAATTTCTGTTGGCCAGTTGACAAAAATTTTGGCACAATACCAAGAAACCTGAAGAATTATTAGCATGTGAGGAGGAGCAAATGAAGCTACGGGAACTAATAGAAAATCTACCACAGATTCGTCGTCTGCCTTCCCATCCCCATTTGGAAGAGGAGGTGAGGGGTATTTCCACTAACTCCCACACCTGTAGCCAAGGAGACTTGTTTATTGGCATGCCGGGGTTGAGGGTAGACGGGGGGGAGTTTTGGCAAAGTGCTATGGCACAGGGGGCGATGGCCTGTATAATCGGGGAGAGTGTGGCTGAAAAAATCCCCCCCACCGAGGATGACTGTGTGATTGTGGCCGAAGACATACCCACGGTTTGTGCCGATATAGCCGCCAGATTTTATGGTTATCCCGGCATGAAATTGAAGATGATAGGGGTGACTGGTACCAATGGCAAAACTACTACCACCCACCTGATAGAATTTTTCTTGCAAAAAGTGGGTTTGCCCACAGCCTTGTTAGGCACATTATATGCCCGTTGGCCGGGTTATCAGAAAACTGCCACCCACACCACCCCTTTTGCCCCAGATTTGCAAGCACAACTGGCACAAGCTCTAAAGGCTGGTAGTGAGTATGTAGTGATGGAAGTTAGTTCCCATGCCCTAGCTCAAAAAAGAGTCAGGGGATGTCAGTTTGATGTGGCAGTGTTTACTAATCTAACCCAAGACCATCTAGATTTTCATAAGGATATGGAAGACTATTTCCAAGCTAAGGCCTTACTGTTTTCTCCAGAGTACCTGAGGGGAAGGGCAATTATCAACTATGATGATGCCTACGGACAAAGATTAATCTCCTCCCTAAATCCAGCCCAGGTTTGGACTTATAGCGTCAACAATAGCAAGGCAGATTTTTATACCACTAATCTCACCTACCTGGCAAATGGAGTTACTGGTTTGTTGCGCACTCCAAAAGGGGAAACAGAATTTGTGTCACCTCTAGTAGGACAATTTAACATATCCAATTTGCTGGCGAGTGTTGCTACCATGTTACATCTAGGTTATGGACTGGAAACTATCAGAGAATATTTGCCCCAATTCCAGGGAGTACCAGGGAGGATGGAAAGGGTACAAGTGAGTCCAAATCAGCCAATCAGTGTTATAGTAGACTATGCTCATACTCCAGACAGTTTGGAAAATTTACTCAAGGCGGCGCGGCCCTTCATTAGTGGCAGGATGATTTGTGTGTTTGGTTGTGGGGGGGATAGGGATCGTACTAAACGACCGGTGATGGGGGAAATAGCGGCACGTTTGGCAGATGTGGTGGTGGTAACCTCTGATAATCCCCGCACAGAGAATCCCCATCAGATTATCCGAGACATCTTACAGGGCATTCCCGACACTGTCAAGCCCATCGTAGAGAGCGAGCGTGCCAAAGCCATTGAATTGGCAATCAGGATGGCTCAACCTGGGGATGGTGTCATAATTGCCGGCAAAGGGCATGAGGACTATCAAATCCTGGGCACAGAAAAAATACATTTCGACGACAGAGAAGAGGCGCGTAGAGTCTTGTCTTCCATCTACTCCTAGACTTTATTTATTTCTCTTTCTTGCTTCCCCCTAACAACCCTAACACTCTTTAAAGCCTCCAACTGCTCTTTGGGGCAGTTTTTCTTATTCATTCTTATTTTTTCAATTTTTTAAATAAAAATTAACAACAATCAGGCGCTGGGAATAACACCAAATAGTTTAGCTAAACCCGCCAAAATTGCGGCCAAAAAACCTATTAAAATCCCACGATTTATAAATTCTTGAAATTCCAATCTTTTATCCAGGGCGTCAATTTTGGCTCCCAAACTCTGTTCGATTCTTTTGATTTCCCCCTCCAGTCTGGCTTGGCCCACCTTTAATTCCGTCATGTTTCCTTCTATCTTCTCCAGTCTGGCTTCTATTTTCTCGAATCTCTTATCGACTTGTTCAAACCTTTTGTCAATCTGTTCAAACCGTTGGTCAATTTGTTGAAACCTGAGCTCAATTTGTTTAAACTGTTGGGCTAAGTACTCCTTCAAGTCTTGTTCAATGGTAACTGACATGTGATGGACTCCTAATCCGATTCTCTTTCTAGTTTACCGCATCGGGAATTACACCAAATAGTTTAGCTAAACCCGCCAAAATTGCGGCCAAAAAACCTATTAAAACCCCACGATTTATAAATTCTTGAAATTCCAATCTCTTGTCTAGGGCGTCAATTTTCTCCTCCAGTCTAGCTTGACCCACTTTTAAGTCTGTGATATTCCCCTCGATTTTTTCTAGTTTGGCTTCTATTTTCTCGAATTTCTGTTCTACCTTCTCAAATCTGGTGTCAATTTTTTCAAATCTTTTTTCTATCTGTTCAAACCGTTGGTCAATTTGTTGAAACCTAAGCTCAATTTGTTTAAACTGTCCCCCAAAATAGTCTTTCAAGTCTTTTTCAATGGCAACTGACATAATAGGTTTCCAACAACACCACTACAGTCCCAGTTTATACTGTTGGGGGTGAGCCGAAAAGTTTGGCTAATCACAGTATTATAAGAAAATGTAAAAAGTTATAGAATAGAAACTAAATTGTGGTTAAGAGTGAAAAAAAAACAGCAACTTGAAAAAAATATTGTGAACTTTTAGCCTAGAATATTAGCAATAAAAAGTGTTACACGTTCGTTATCAGTGGTGTTTATTATTGGGTCATGGGTAAGATGGAAATGGATGGCCAAGTGTCGGTGAGGGAGGAAATAATCCCCAAGGTGAAAGTACCCACAATGTTGAGGCTGGGGTTGTTTAACCTGGGGATTGGTATGTTTTCAGTATTGACTCTGGCGGTATTAAACCGAGTAATGATAGCAGAATTGAAAATACCCGCCACTGTCGCCGCCGGGGTGTTGGCTATTTCCCAATTGGTATCCCCCACCCGTGTCTGGTTGGGACAATTGTCTGATAGCAAAAAACTCTTTGGCTTCCACCGCACAGGTTATGTCCGTTTGGGAGTATTAGCCTCTGGCGTGGCCCTGTTTTTGGCTGTCCAGATTGTCTGGCTGCTGGGAGAAAATATAATTGCTAACGGGGGCTGGAGGTGGAATCCCGTCACCATTTGCCTTAGCATAGTTCTGGGTATTATTTTTGTTGTACAGGGGATTGCAACCGGTGCTAGTTCTACCCCCTTTACTGCCCTACTAGTGGATATATCGGATGAAGATAATCGCTCTCAATTGGTGGCCACGGTATGGTCTATGTTAATGGTGGGGATTGTAATAGGTGGGATTACAGGAAAAGTGTTACTAAAGAGTTTAGCAGGAGGGGACAATGGTGCAATACCCATTGAAAAACTACAACCCCCCATCAACAGTATTTTCCTAGTAGTACCTACTGTGGTATTTATCCTCACCCTCATTGCTACCTGGGGGGTAGAAAGGAAATATTCCCGCTACCGCCAACGCTCTTCAATTGCCGACAGGGAAGACGGTATTGGTTTGAGGGAGGCATTGAGAATACTAACCTCCTCTCGGCAGACGGGCATATTTTTCTTCTTTTTAGTGATGATTACTCTTAGTTTGTTCATGCAGGAGGCAATTTTAGAACCTTATGGAGCGCAAGTGTTCAAAATGCCTCTGGGAGAAACCACTCTTTTGAACTCTTTTTGGGGCACTGGCATTCTCGTGGGGTATAGCACTACTGGTTTTTTAGTGATACCCCGTCTGGGGAAAACTAAAACTACCCGTCTGGGTTGTATCTTGGTTGCCCTCTGTTTTTTGCTCATTATACTGGCTGGTTTGACTAAAAACCCCAGTCTGTTAAAGGGGGCAATGTTTCTCTTTGGTATATGCGCGGGGATTACCACTATTGGCTCTATTAGTCTCATGTTAGACTTGACCTTGGCAGAAACTGCAGGCACTTTTGTGGGTGCCTGGGGTTTAGCTCAATCTCTCTCCCGTGGTGTGGCCATTGTCTTGGGTGGTTGGATTCTGGATTTAGGGCGCCTTCTGTTTGACAATCTCTGGTTGGCCTACAGCTCAGTATTTTTCTGTGAAGCCCTCTGTATTATGGCTTCCCTTTTCCTCCTCAACCAGGTCAACATTAAGGAATTCTATGAAACTACCCGCAAGGCAACGGCCATGGTAATGGAGGGGGATTTGGACTAGTGAGTTGGGGGTATTTCTGCTTTGACTGGCCGCCCCCCTTAAATAAGGGCATTTTGTTGCCCTTAACTGCTATGGCTTATCAACACCCCCTCTCTTTAACTCTTGAACTCATTCACCCAGTCTCTTTCTTTCAGGAAGAATTCAGTCAGTTCGGCTTCACGAGAGCCTTTTTCTGGGGTGTAGCAGTATTCCCAACGTGCCAGGGGAGGTAATGACATTAAAATAGACTCAGTACGCCCGTTGGTTTGTAGGCCAAATACAGTACCACGGTCGTATATTAGGTTGAATTCTACATAACGGCCACGACGATATAGTTGGAAGTTTCTTTCTCTTTCCCCATACTCCATGTTTTTACGTCTTTCTACGATGGGGATATAGGCTTCTATGAAGGCATCACCGCAGGTTTTTACAAAGGCGAACAAGTCTTCCCAACTGCGGGATACTCTTCCCACTTTTTCACTGTAGGCATGGGCACGACCATTGGTGTCTGGCCCACGATATAGAATACCACTGTCATCTTGATAGTCGAAGAAGATCCCACCAATTCCCCTTGGCTCTTGACGGTGTTTTATGTAAAAATACTCATCACACCAGAGTTTAAAAACGGGATAATATTCAGGGTGGTGGGCGTCACAGGCCTTTTTATGTACTTGGTGGAAGTGGACGGCATCCTCCACGAAACCATAGTAAGGAGTTAAGTCCGCCCCCCCGGCAAACCACCAAATAGGACCCGCCTCGAAATAGCGATAGTTTAAATGTACAGTGGGAACATAGGGGTTTTTGGGGTGTAACACCATGGAGGTGCCTGTAGCATAAAAACTGTGACCTGCGGCTTCTGGACGTTGTACTAAAATGGCCGGTGGCAGAGTGTCTCCCCAAACTTCAGAGAAGTTTACCCCCCCTTGTTCGAATACGCCCCCATCGCGAATTATTCTGGTGCGTCCGCCACCACCTTCTTTTCTTTCCCACAAGTCTTCACGGAAACGGGCTTTGCCATCAACTTCTTCTAAAGCCTGACATATCTTATCTTGTATTTCTTGAACTAGTTTTTTTGCTCTTTCTCTGGCATCAGCGGGTTTTTTGCTTTCTGTTTGTGCTACTGGTTGGTTTGTTAAGCTGCTCATATTTATCTGTTGCTTTCCCAAACTTTCTTTTAATAACTATAAAGTTATTAATCTTCAATTTCACTATCACTTAATAAAACTTAACTATTCCCGAAAAACACATTGGTGAACAATTGTAACAATTTTTCGAAGTTCTGCAATTATGGGATAAAATCAGATAGAAAATATAACCATAAAGAGATATAACCATGGTAGTGGCAGGAGCTAAACCAACAAGCTATAAAAAGACAGAGATTAAAGAGAATTTACTGACGCCCAGATTTTATACCACTGACTTCAAAGCCCTAGCAGAATTGGACATCTCCAGCCAGGAAACCGAATTAAGGGCAATGCTGGAGGAGATGAGAAATGATTACAATCGTCATCACTTTGTAAGAGACGAGGAATTCCAAAAATCTTGGGAGCACATAGACGAAAAAACCCGCAAAGCCTTTATAAGTTTTCTTGAAAGATCTTGTGTTTCGGAATTTTCCGGTTTCCTCCTGTTCAAAGAAATCTCCCGCCGCATAAAGGACAAAAACCCACTGTTAAGTGAGATGTTCAGCTTGATGGCAAGGGATGAGGCGCGCCATGCGGGGTTTTTGAACAAAGCCATGGCTGACTTTAAAATCTCACTGGATTTGGGTTATTTAACTAGACACCGGATTTATACCTTCTTCCCACCTGAATGGATCATATATGCCGTGTATCTGTCTGAAAAGATCGGCTATTGGCGTTATATTCTGATGTATCGCCATCTGGAGAAAAACCCCCAATATCAGTTTTATCCCCTGTTTAAGAAATTTGAAAACTGGTGTCAAGACGAAAACCGTCACGGGGACATTTTCAACGCCCTGTTACGCTCACAAACCTCCATGTGGAAAGGCTGGAAGGCTAAATTGTGGTCGAAGTTTTTCCTCCTGTCTGTATTTGCAACCCACGCCTTAACTGTTTGCGAGAGAAGCGATTTTTATCAGGCCGTTGGTTTAGATGCAAAGGAATACGATCGCATGGTAGTCAGAAAGACCAACAAAACAGCAGCTAAAGCATTCCCTGTAATCCTAGACACCTCCCACCCCGAATTCTTCCCCCGTCTAGAAAAGTGTGCTGACTACTACTTAGAGATTTGCCGCATTGACGAGAGCAAACAACCCGGTTTCATCAAATTTCTCCGCAAACTGCCGCTACAAATAGCTATTTTCTGGAACTTGTTGCGATTGTACCTGCTCAAGGGAATTGAAACTGAGCCCCTAAGGGGTACTGTTCGCTAATAGTTAGTACTACTGGTTGGTATTTACCTGGCCAGCCAGTTCATCCCAGAGGGCTTGTGACGTGAGCCCTCATTTTCATTGTATTTTACTGGATTACAAAACCCCGAGATTAGCTAAACCGAGAATAACACCCGCCCCCAGTATATGTCCGAAGCTGGTAGTGGCCAACAAAGCGGGGAATCCCATGCCGCCAAAGAAAACATCCCCAGGGAGTTTGGGTTCAGCACTGGGTTCTTTCATGGTAGACTTGGCAAAGGCTATAGCTATAATATTGCATATAATCATAGTTAGAGCCACACTGGGGCTCCACTGTACAGTGGCTGGTACGGCTGCAAAGAGAGTATTCAGATATAGCATTTACTGTTCTATCCCTCACTAACTTTTCAGACTCCCCATTTTATCTTTGCCCCTGTCAAAAACCGCCATCTTGTTGCAATACTTTGCATTTTTGTTAAGAATTGTAAAGTGCTATCCGACGGGGAATAAATGGAAAAAAAACTAATAGTAATTTGTGGGGCGACAGCGGTAGGAAAATCGGCCTTGGCTCTGGAAATAGCCCAAAAACTCAAAACCTTTATCATCAGTGCCGATTCCCGTCAGGTATATATAGACTTTGACATTGGCACTGCTAAACCCACCCCTCAGGAAAGGGAATTAGTGCCCCATTACATGATTGACATATGCCATCCCCAACAAGTTTTAACGGTGGCAGAATATCAAGAGCAGGTATATGGTATCATAAACAGGGCCACCTCTGTTCCTCTTCTGGTGGGGGGTACAGGATTATATATCAAAGCCGTTACCAAGGGCTTAAAAATCCCCCCGGTAGCCCCACAACCTGTATTACGAGCACAACTGGCAAAATACAGTCAACGGGAGAGATATAGCTTTTTGCAACAATTAGATCCCATAGCTTGTGAGAAAATACACCCCAATGACGAAACCAGGACTATTAGAGCTTTAGAAGTATACTATGTTACAGGGAAACCTATTTCCCAACTCCAGGGAGAAAGTCCGCCCCCTTATCCCATTCTCCAGATAGGACTACAGTGTGAACCAAGGAGACTACAGGAGAGAATAGCCCGTCGCACCCGTGAGATGTTGGCAAAGGGGTTAGCCCATGAAACGGCAATGTTAATGCAAAAGTATGGCGAGGATTTGCCTCTGCTCAACACCCTCGGCTATGCAGAGATGAAAGACTTTATCCAGGGCAAAATTACCCTTTTTCAGGCAGAAGAATTAATTGTTTTGCATACCCGTCAATTCGCCAAAAGACAACGCACTTGGTTTAACGCCTATCCCGAAATTAAATGGTTTGATGTGGACAACCCCCATCTTCATAGAGATGTTTGGGATACAATAGTTAGATTTTTAGAACAATAACCCCCACTGACATCAATCTGGTAACAAAATGTAGCAAAAAAACCAGCTTTTCTTTGAGGGAATATTACAATAGAAACAAGGGTGAAAGGAGAAACCCGCTGACCAGGTTTTGGCGGAAAAAGAGGGGATCATGTTTGTTATTCTGCAAAAAGAGGGGATTTTGAGTGCAGAGAGCGTTTGTAAAAACTGTTTGTGGGCAACCCAGAATGGCAGTCCCCGTTGGCAATCGGGGAAACTAAGTTGTCTGGAATGTGTGGGCAAATCCGAGTCATCCCAGTTAGAATTGTACCAGTGTCAGATGGGATTCCGTCTTGTTAATATCCCATAGACTCTTGTGGACAACATCAACTGCTCCTGAGAAACACTATGAACTGGCGCAACTATTCCCCCCAGTGGCTGGATAGACTTTTTGCCTCTATTGTATACCTGGTGCCCCTCACAGACGCCCTAGGATTTGGTGGCTATCTGTTCAGGCAATTTCCCCCCCTTAGTCTAATTACAGTGCCCCTTTTCCCCCTCATCATTATCAATTCGATTCCCTTTGGCGGTTTTATCCTGTTCATTCTCTTATTTGTAGCCGTAGTTAGAAATACCCGCATTAGTCATTTTATTCGCTTTAATACAATGCAGGCTATTCTGATGGACATCTTGTTAATTCTTATAGGCCTTGTATTTCGGTACCTCGTTGGAGGATTAGGTTTTTCCCTGATCACCGAAACTCTGGCTAATACTGTCTTTCTGGGCACTCTAGTAGCCTGCGTTTATGCGATGGTACAAGCGGCTTCGGGCAAGTATCCAGAAATCCCAGCCATATCCTCCGCCGCCCACTCACAGGTACCCTGGTGAACCATTCTAGTAGTCATCTTCGTCTAGTCATCGTCGGGGGCTGGTATTACCCTGTTGGTCAGTTTGCCAATGCTTTCTATCTCCACGGTTACAACATCTCCCACCTGTAGGGGGCCAACTCCTGGGGGTGTGCCTGTCAGAATCACATCTCCCGGCAATAGGGTCATAATCTGAGATATGTAGTATACCAGATATTCAGGAGAAAAAACCATATCTGAGATGGAAGCCGACTGTTTTGGACTGTCTTCGTCCTCGTTAAGATAGGTTTTGATGCAGGCCCCAGGGGTCAATTCTCTAACAATCCAAGGCCCCAGTGGACAAAATGTATCAAAACCCTTAGCCCTCGTCCACTGTCCGTCTTTTTTTTGTAGGTCTCTGGCAGTCACATCATTGGCGATAGTATAGCCCCAAATCTTGTCATTGGCCTCTTCTAAAGGACAGTTTTTCACCCTAGTTCCTATGACTAGGGCCAATTCTCCCTCAAAATCCACCCTCTGAGACTGCTTCGGGTATATTATCGCCTCCTGGTGGGCTATCACTGCCGAGGGAGGTTTTAGAAATATCAAAGGTTCTTTAGGTACTTCAGACCCCATTTCCGCCGCATGAGCGGAATAATTCTTCCCCACGGCAATTATCTTAGAGGGAGCACAGGGAGGCAACAACCGGTACTGCTCACTACTGAGTATTTGGTCGGTAACCTGTCCATTCAACCAGGGGGGGGCATCCAATACCTCCACCGTGCGGTTCGGCTGTAGTCTACCGTAATAAGTTTGTCCTCCGCTGGTTTTTACTCTCACATAGCGTTGGGCCATATCAAACTCTCAAGGGCAAGTCAAAAAAAAAGGTAGATGGTTGTACAATCGTCCATTTTCTGCTATAAATATATAAGCATCATTCTCCCACTGTATCAATATTTATATAAACCATCGAGAGTGATGACGACAACCTTGCTCCCTGCGGGGGGCCTTTATAGTCCATAAGGAGACGAATATGGGTAAACTTAGAACCTACGAGATGATGTTTATTTTGCGCCCTGACCTAACTGAGGTGCAAATAAACAAACAATTGCGCAGATACCGTCAGCTGCTTAAACAACACGGCGCAGAAAAAGTGTCTCTTCAAATCTGGGGCAAACGCCGTCTGGCCTATCCCATCAAGAAATACCAGGAGGGCGTTTATGTGCTCACCCATTACACAGGGGATGGCCGTCAGGTGGCCATTATAGAGAGGGATATGCGTCTGGGGGAAGAGGTGTTGCGCTATCTGACCATCAGACTGGACGAACCATTTGAATTCGAAGATACGGAAATCCCTGAAATAGGGGAGGAGACCCCTACGCCGACAACGGCTCAAACAACTCCTGGTGAGACGGCAGAAGCTCCCACCGACACCACTGTAGCTGAGAATGGGAGCACAGCCGCCGAAACCTCTCAACAGACTCAGGAGACTGTGGAAAAAGAAGAGACTGCTGAGACCGTTTAAATTTTCGGCCTTGGGAGGGTCACTGCTGTTGACAATGGCAAAACCCTGAGGAGGGGGTGAACCTTGCTAAAACAGGGTAGGGGTTGGAGACTGGGTTGGCGAGCCGATGCTCCTGTTTATAAGGGTCTAGTGGGCGCCGAGGACTGGGCTTTGGAACTTACGGCAGAGGAGATGCGTGACTTTTGCCGTCTTCTGCGGGATATTCACCAAACAGTCGCCGACATTAGCAAACACCTAATGCCAGAAGAAGCTGTAGTCTGTGAGGTGGAAAGCGAACTGTTGTGGCTTGGGGCAGAAGGATATCCCGACAATTACTCCCTCAGGATAATCCTCTCCCAGCCTCGCCGGGGAGAAGGCACCTGGCCTCCCTATGCCATAACCGAACTCCTACAAGCCTCCCAGTCCCTCGAGCTTTTTTAGCTTGACAAACTCCGTGTCATACGTTATAATGGTGAGTCGTGTTGGCAACGGGGCGTAGCGCAGCTTGGTAGCGCACC